>JBOFGC010000579.1:0-1728 GCA_051648945.1 Bacilli bacterium | reverse complement strand
GTTGTGCACCTGGCACGTTCTCTGCTGGTGGATTTTCCGTTGTTTTTTCTTCTTTACCAACCAGATTATACGTACTAATACGGAGAATACGCTCAGATTTTTCAATTTCGCGCATGAAATTTAAAAATTCTTCATAGCTGTCTGCTCCAATTTGTAACGTAATATCAAAATTGTTCACAATACTTAATTGTTCTGCAAGCGGTGTTGGTTGAACAACTTCAGGTGTTTGGCCCTCTTGTTGAGGAAGGGTCACTTGAGAAGGTAACACACCATCAATGTATGGAAAATTAGCAGGTAAAAGCGGTGTTGATGGACCAATCCCCATTTGCATAATGTGTACATTCGCTTTTAATTCTGCACGCTCAAGTGTGAGCATCAGTTCAGGCTTTAAAAAATCAAACGGAATTTTTCTTTGAGAAAGACGTGAATTTGTGTACTGCTTAAGCGTTTTTTGTTCCTCTTCTTTCGCTTGAAGCAATTTTGTTTTCGTATCTAAGGTTTGCACGATTGTTTCATTTTCCGCTTTTATTGGCGTAATGAATGATGAATAGATATACCAAAACAGTCCGATATTAGCAAACGCGAGTAAAATACCGACGAGCCAACGTGATTTTTTCGATTGAAACATCAGTTCTCAGCTCCCTTCTTAGCAAGCCATGCCGATGGTTTCAGATAAATCGTATACTGTGCGGTAAAGCGTGGCATTTGATTTTCATCTTGCGTAACAATTGTGTTGCCTGTCGCATCTTGAGATTGCTCTTGAACAGGTGATTGTGCATTAACGGTATTGAACAACACGCCATTCACCCATTCTGTCTGCTCTAAACGCTTCAGTAAGTAGGCGGCATCACGATACGTATCAAACTGAATGTTTGCGCTGACCGTATTGTGTGTTGTGTAATTAAACGACATGATATAGCCGCGTGTAGGAAGAAGCTTTGTAAACTCTTCTATCACTTTCACCGCATACGGTGGTTGCGACTCAAAATAGCTGATTGCTTGTTTTAATTTATCCGATTGTTCTTGATGCGTTTTGAATGTATCACCAGAAGCAATTTTCTCTAGTTTAATACTTACTAAGTCTGATTCCGCCTGCAAAGATGTGCGCTGTGTTTGTAAGTCATTATACAAATAAAACAGCACCCCACCTTGTGCTATAACGAGAACCACAGCACTTAGTAAAACGACTAGATTGTTATTCGATTTGCGTTCTATTTTAGGCAACAAATTAATTTCAATCATCATTTATCCCTTCTTCACTGTGAATCTCGTTTTACTTTTGTTTCAAGGCTAATCCTATGCACGTTGCATACAGATGTTCTTCTGAATCAATAATCGGTAATGAACCGCTTCTGTCTTTTGGAAGTAATTGTGGAATGTTTAGCATCGCACTGAGCAATTCAGCAAACTGTTCACGCTTTGGATGGTCTCCAACAACAAAGATTGCATCAATCTCTTTTTGTCCACTATTAATGGAGTAAATATAATACTTTGCGAGTCTTTCAATGTCATAGATATATTCTAAGAGTGCTGGGTCTGCTTCTTGCGTTGAAACATCATCAAACATTAAAAATTCCTTATCAATGTCACTCACTTCCGCCGTAGCAGCTGCGACATTATTTTGCTCTTCATACTTGTTTAGTGAAGTTCGAACGACAAGTGGTTCGTCTCCTGAAAAAATACTTACAATTTGGCTTGATGCATCATATTGTACTGTCATAATGCTCA
>JBOFGC010000578.1:0-4311 GCA_051648945.1 Bacilli bacterium | reverse complement strand
TATGATAATCTAATTTCCAAACACTTCTCAATTAGATTTTTTCCACACCACAACAAAAAAATCAACAAAGAATCACCCCATAATCGTGGGATTTTCCCTGCTGATTCAACTTTTCACATATACCCCATCCGCTTCAAATCCTCATACACAATCCTCGAATATTTCTTCCGTCCCTTACTATTTAAATGATCAGGATCAAGAAAATACTCTTCCTGATCTACAAACCTAGCATCATCCATATAATTCAAAAATGGTATCTCATTTCCGAATTCCTCTAGGTATTGATACACAAGTCTGTTCAATACTTCTTCTGTAAAATATTCGTTGTACGACGAGTGTACCGGTTCCATCGTAAACACAACTTTGTAGCCCGCTTCTTTACACCAATCTACAATATTTCGTAAATGTTCCATGTTTTTTTCAATACTGTTGTTACCTTTCGCTGCTCTATCGTATGAATCAATGAGCTTGTACTTTCTTTCAGCATAATTTATGCCGTCATTTCTCCACGGAGAATGAGAGGGCCAACGAAATTCTTTTACTTTTTCTGTAATTGCACCAATCAGCCGGTCACTGTTTGTTCCTGGCATATGCAAATAGCTGTAGTAATCAACGAGACTTAACGGTTCAATATCGTCACGGTCTAAAATTCGATAATAGTTTCCGATATCTTCAGTCACAGCATTCACAAAGGAAATTTGCGAGATGGATACTAATACAACACCAGCCGGTTTGAGATGTTCGCCATACTCTTTTAGCAACTTATAATCGTATTCTAGTGTTTGCAAAGGAAGTGCTAAATCAACATGCGACAACCCTGTATGCTTAAAATAAAATCCATACATCGAATGCGATGCACCGATGTTAATGATATCAACCGGATACGGATTGTTCTTAAAAGCGAGAATTTGATTGTCGATGTTGTAATCATACGATTCCCTTACAAGCGTATTTACAGGAATAAAAAGGAGGGAAACGGCGAACGCAATGATTATTAATTTAAATATAATGCCTCTCATAGTCAATCTCCCTTTCTTTTTGAACTAAAATCCACCATACACAAATCCATTTCCTGCTGCTCCGAATGTAAGAACAGAAAAGATAATGAGAATGTAAAACGCAATGCGAACAAACACCGAGCGTTTTGATAGTACTTCCCATGTTGAACCTTTTTTTCTCTCAACATATTGAAAAAGCTGAAAAATGATATAAAAAACCAAAAAGATAACGCCGTTTATTAGCGGGAAAATTTCCAGTGCTTGTACCAACTCGGATGGTCGCCACGAACTGAACGATAAGAAATGCCCTGCATTCTCAAATGCAGATGCGACCGATTCTGAACGGAAAAAGACACGTGAAAAACAAACAAGTAAAAACGTAGTGATAATTTTGAGCCAAGTATGCAGCGTTGGTACTCTGTCTAAACGAAGTAAAGATGCAAAAGCTTCACGATGTTTCTTTGTAGCGTCGCCAAACACGCGATAAAACCCATGAATTAACCCCCACAACACAAACGTCCAAGCCGCTCCATGCCAAATACCGCTTACTAGGAAAGTAATAACAATTGCAAAATAAATTTCACTGCGTTTCTTTTTCCCCTTGCATAACGGCACAAATACGTAGTCTCGTAACCATGTAGATAGCGTGATATGCCAGCGACTCCAAAAATCTGCGATGGAAACTGCAAAATGTGGTTGTTTAAAGTTCTCTGTTAATTTTATCCCTAACATTCTCGCACAACCAATCGCAATATCACTAAGCGCTGAGAAATCAGCAAACAATTGAATCGAAAAGAGAATCGTAGCGAGTACAATTTCCGAACCCGTAGCATTCGGACGGTCATACACACTTGCTACAATGGGTGCAGAACTGTCTGCGATGAGTGTCTTCTTAAAAATTCCCCACGCAATGCGTTTCATGCCATACGTGATGTTTTCCTGTTGAAAGGACTGTTCCACTTTGAATTGAGGCAACAATTTCTTCGCACGTTCAATCGGTCCTGCCACCAATTGTGGAAGAAAAGCAAAATAAAGGGAGAAATAACCGTAATGCGTTTCCGCCTTTTGTTTACCATGATAAACATCGACTAGATAACTTACCGCTTGAAACGTATAAAACGAGATAGCTACTGGTAATACGATTTCTTGATACGGGATCGCGTAATTCCACCCCATGTAAACAGCAATACTTCGCAACGATTCGTTTACAAAGTTAAAGTATTTAAAGCATCCGAGCAAAAACAATAACACGCAGACGCCAATTTGCATCACTTGTTTCTTCTGTTTTTTTGTTTCCCGTTTTTCAATGAGGATTGCTGTAGCATACGTAAATGCCGTGCTTATAAGTAGTAACGGAATGAATTGAAAACTTACCGAACCGTAAAAGGCGTAGCTCGCTGCTACTAAAAGAATCCACCGATAGCGGTGAGCCATTTTGTAGTATGTGAATACGACGATTGAAAAAAAGAGGAGAAACTCCACTGATATAAAACTCATTAGATCACCTTATGAAAATAAATTTAAGAATACTTTTTTCGGTCTTGAATAGTGTTTTCTATGCTCACGTTACTATTTTTAGAGAATCCTTGAAACCATCCTACCGCTATTTTGGTAGTTCAGAGTAGAGGATTTTTCCGGAATGGTTGCGTGGGATTTCGTCGATTTTTAGTATCTTAAAGCCTTTTAATTTTAATTTTTCTTTTATTATTTTTTTAATAACAACGACATCATCTTTTAGTGTGTAGATGTACATTCCATCGTCGGTTCCTGCACAAACACAATCATGATTATGCCTTTTTAAAAAGTCCTCTACTTCGTCGAGGCTGATACGATTGCCATACAGTTTGATCATTCTCTTGATGCGACCGGTAATATAAAAATAGCCGTCTTCATCTCTGTATGCCATATCGCCTGTGCGTAATATACCGTTGTTTTCATCTTCTTTTGATAGGTCGGCGAGCGATTCGGCATAGCCTAACGAAACATTACTTCCTTTGTAGACTAGTTCACCACTAATGTTTGGAGTTGGAATCTGTTCACCGTGTTCATTTTGAATAGTGAGCTCACCACCTGGGATGGCAATGCCGATACTTCCGGCTTTCTCAAGATTCTTTTCAGAAGGTAAATAGGACATGCGAGCAGTTGCTTCGGTTTGACCGTACATGAAATAAAGCTGAATTCCTTTTTGTTTACAGATGTTCGCGAATTTAACTGCTAACTCAGTATTTAGTTTTCCGCCTGCTTGCGTAATTTTACGTAGACTTGGAATTGACATGTTTTCAAACTTCAATTTATCTAGCATTTCATACAAAAAAGGTACGCCTCCAAACGTTGTTACACTTTGTTCTTGGCACAGATTCCAAAACTCTTTTTTTATGATTGCTTCATTCGTTAATACGATGTTCGCTCCACTTATGAGATGACTGTTGATAATTGAGAGACCATAAGAATAATTCATCGGTAGCGTTGTAATTGGTTTATCGTCTGCCTCTATTTCAAGGTACTTTGCGATAGACGCTGCATTACTGAACACATTTGCATAACTTAGACGAACTAACTTAGGACTTCCTGTACTTCCTGATGTTGTTAAAAGAAGTGCGAGTTCTTCGTTAAGATGATGAGCAGCAGCTCTTGTCGACTTAAATAATGTGTACTCTCCGTAAACAAAGGCACTGTTCATTTCTTTAGCGAGTTCTTGATGCTCACTATTTGCCCAAATGTAGGCGGGAGCATAAAGAGTAATCAAACGGTTCAACTGGTCACTTTGAATAGAAGCGTCCAAAAGCACCGGCACAATACCATTTCTTATAAAGCCGACATACCCAAACAACGATTCTTTATTGTTAGAGCACAGACAAAAGACAAGTGTTCTTCCGCCTATACTTCGACCGATACGCTCAGCAATCTCTATCATTTCAGAGTAAGAATAATTTCGCTCTGCATATACCGCTGTACGGCTCCCGAATTTTTCAAGTGTTTTAAAACTATTCATGATCAAAGTCTACTCCAAGACTTTTCAACATTTCAATTCCTGTAGCGTACGAATTAAACTCTGTAATCCAATCTGAGTCAATTGAAACATCAAACACATCTTCCATTTCCGAAATGAGTGTCATATGGCCAATCGAATCCCATTCACTTACCATTCCAAGCACTAATTCTTCTGTAACATCATCTGCTTCTAAATCTAGAGCGTTCATATAGGCATTTTTATATTTTTCGATATTTTTCATTATTTATCACCCTTTTATTGTTTGATAGTTTCATTGATTAAAAATTGAATTGATTTTAAATACATTGAAAATAAATGATG
>JBOFGC010000577.1:0-4748 GCA_051648945.1 Bacilli bacterium | reverse complement strand
AGTTTGAAGTCTAAAATAAGTGCACTTAGTATTCTTGTGCGTAAATGTTTTCCACAAGAAAATGAAGATGTCGCAGCATTCAAAAAAGCACTTCACCAAGCGGGGATATCGGAAAGAAGAATGCTAGAAACAGCGATGTTTGCACCACAATGGTGTGGCATCGTCGAAGTCATTACAGGTTGGAGTGGGTTGAAACAGGCAGTATGGTTTTTCCATGCCCATATGAATGATTTAATTTCACCTTACAAAGAGTCACAAATCAAACAGTACACACCACTTAATATGGAACAGTTGAAAGAGGGAGTGTTTGATAGTGCGTGGTTTCACTCGATGTATGAAACAATCGGGGAAAAACGTTTTTCCGAGCTGTACAGACTTGCAAAATATACAACAATGACTGAAACAAGTTTGTATCGTCGTGCGCAACTTTTTGCAGATGCAGCACGTGAAAAAATCAGTGTAGGAAAAATACGCGGTGAAATTACTAAAAAACGTAATCGAGAATATGTTCGTGCGCTCGGTATCTATCCTTTACAGAGCGGTAATACGAGTGAAGTTATGGAACGCTATGATGTGCTACAAGAATTTTTACGTGATAGTGCACAGTTTGGAAGTGTACGCCGAATGGGTGAGCAAACAGCAGTACGTGCAGCACTCGCAAATTTAGCACAAACTGCAGGTTTTGCAAGTGTAGATCGTTTAAGATGGTTTGTAGAAAGTGAAAAACTGCGTACAATTGAACAGTATCGCGTTCCGTTTAGACTAGAGAATATCACGATACAACTTGCGTTTGGTCCAAAACATGTACCAATCATTGAAGTGATAAAAGATGAGAAAAAGCAAAAATCTATTCCAAAACAATGGAATAAGCATCCTTATGTTGTTTCTTTGAAGGAAGCTGTCCGTACAATAAAAGCGCAACAACGTTCTGTGTGTTCACTTCTGCAACAAGCAATGATTGAAGAGAATCCGTTTACTGCTGTTGAATTGAACAAACTACTCCAAAGTGAAGTATTTTATGGACACATCAGCGCTCTTGTATGGAAAGTCGAAAATACAATGGGGTTTCTTTGCTTCGAACAGAAGGAGCTCGTTCTTCAATTAGTAGATGGGAGTAGGCGAGTAATAGAGTCACACCATCTACTTACACTTGCTCTTCCAAATGATTTTGTAATGACCGGAGAGTGGTCAGCATTTGTAACGCATGTTGTGTCACAATCGATTGTCCAACCGTTCAAACAAGTGTTGCGAGAATATTATCCGCTATTTGGCGATGAAGTTTTGGGTGTGGTACGTTCAGAGCGCTATGCTGGTTATGAAGTGGGTGTTGCACGAAGTAAAGCGTTATTAAGTGAATGTGGTTGGTATCAGTACCATTATAACGAATGGCAAAAGACATATTATAAACATCACATTGTAGCTATAGTTGAAACAGAGAGTGATCCGTATTATTATGGTGTGGAAAACTACTGTAAAGTAAAAGGCATTCAATTTTTTTGTACATTACATAGTAAACCACTGTATATGGATGAAGTGCCGGCAACTGTATTTTCGGAAACGATGCGTGATATCGATTTAGTTGTAAGTGTCGCTCATACAGGAGCAATCGATGTTGAGGCGAGTTTATCAACTGTGAAAATGCGTCATCAAATTCTTTCTGAAATTGTCCGTTTATTCAAACTTGAGAACGTTACAATCCTTCCACAACATGTTCGAATTAACGGCGTATATGGAGAATATTCTGTGCATTTAGGTTCAGGAATAGTACACATGGTAGGAGTAGGCGTAATTGGTGTAGAAAGTATAAGTAGTCGTGATCGAGGCGCACTTGTCTTGCCGTTTATAGACGGAGACCCGAAAACAGCGGAAATCACATCGAAAGTATTATTATTTGCTAATGATGGGAAAATTAAGGATGAAGTAATACTATCACAAATTCCTATAAGAAAAAATTAGAACATTCAAAACTTTTAAATCATTTCCGTTGTCTAATTTGAGAAACCAGTAAACAATTGGAGGAAAACAAGATGAAAAAGCTCATCGTAATATGTTGTGTGTTAATAGTTAGTATCGGACTCACAAACATAGGCAACAGTTCAGTAGCAGCAAAAGAAGCAGTGCAACAAAACGAAAAGATTGTGCTACCACGTGAAAAAGGGACTTCGGCTGCAGTGAAAAAAATGAATGCAAAAATCACCGCTGTTGAAAAACAACTACAGCAGACAAAAACGGAATTTTTAAAAGAAGAGCAAATTGAAAAAGCGGCTTATGAAAGTGAAGAAGAAAACGCGGAATTTGGTCCTTGGAGAACGTGGGAATTTTTAGCTCAAACAAATGTAACGCGAACAACAAAGAATGTGAGCTATCTCGTATCTGTCTATACATACACAGGTGGTGCACACGGAAGTACGGTACAGTATAGTTATAATTTCGACGCCAAAACAGGAAAAGAATTGAAACTATCCGATGTTATTGGTACAAAAAATAATGCAAAAATTAAAGAGCAAGTTTTCAATACGTTTCTGAAAAAATTTGGTAAAGACGGTCTACTCATTTCATCTGCAAAAGAAATCGTGTTGCGCGATGACAAGCGTGTTTGGACGTTTGGGAAAAAGAATAATGTAATTCTTCACTTTGGTCAATATGAAGTGGGACCCTATGCGATTGGAATTGTTCCGATTTCAATTGAAATTCCTAAAAAATAGCGAAACGAAAAACAACACTCGGCGTAGAAGTGTTGTTTTTCGTTTCGGGAAAATATTTTCATTTCGTCGCAGTAATACAAAGCGTAGTATCTCTATGTTCAATTTCAACATGATTAAAACCAATCGCGTATAAAAGTGCTGAAATTGTTTCATCCGTGTTGTACTGTTTCATATGATATTGGATTTTGTATTTTTCGGGGAGAATAAGTAGCGAACCACCATTATGAAGGACACGATGAATTTCATCACACGATTTTACTAGGTCTGACCAAAAATAATGTGTACGAAGAGCAAGCACACTGCTGAAATGGTTGTCTGGAAAGGGCAAATTTTCTGCAGAGGCATGTTGTAATGTAATTTTCCCACTCTGTATGTTTTTGATGTTTTTTTTACGCGCAATTTCGAGTGCATCAACAGAGTAATCAATGCCGAAGAGGTGTTCCCCGATTCCGTTTTTTTCAAGTGCATGTAGAGTGCTTCCGCCGCCACATCCAATTTCGAGAATCTTTCCCTTTGTATGCTGTAGGTTCTCAACGGCCCAGGCAGTGAGCCCAGAATCTATGGCGTTCATAATGACTGTCATTACTTTTCCAACAATACCACTTGGGTTGCCCGATTGCCTCACGAAGAACGCTAAAAGACGCATATGTGCCTCCGAAAATGTTAACAATTTTGATCCTATTAATAGTGTAGCATGTACAAATTTCTAGAACAATAATAAATTGAAATATTAATTTATTCTGAAAAGTTGTATGATATGAAGATAAAAGGAGGGATGTTTGTGGGACAATCGAACCCCATCTATGTAGAAACGTTAATACAAGCAGAGATTGATCAAGTATGGGAATATACGCAAAACCCGAGTTTGCACAAGCAATGGGATTTACGCTTTTCAGAGATTCATTATTTGCCAAAAGAAAATGAAAGCGCACCACAACAATTTCAGTATGTAACGAACATTGGTTTCGGTCTTTCAATATGTGGTACTGGTGAGAATGTAAAGACAATTCAAAGTCCAGATGAACGTACGAGCGGTTTGAAATTTTGGGCAAATCACCCACTTTCTTTAATTAAAGAGGGAAGTGGCTATTGGAAATATAGCCAAACAGAGCGTGGAATCAGGTTTCTCACGCAATATCAGTATAAAGTTGCTTTTGGTGTTTTTGGTAGACTGCTAGATTGTGTTTTTAATCCGCTACTAGGATGGGCTACTGCTTGGAGTTTTGAATGCTTACGTCTATGGATTGAACGTGGTATACCACCACGCATCTCCTATATTCGTAGTTTCATTCAATATAGTATTGGATTTCTTTTGGCGTTTATTTGGATGTATCAAGGGCTCGTTCCAAAGATCCTTTTTCAAGAAAATGGTGAGTTACAGCTTCTCCAAGCAACGGGATCCTTCAGTTCCAAAGAAACACAATTTCTATATATTCTAGGTGCTTTTCAACTATTATTTGGTTTCTGTTTCATTCGGTATAGTCACAGTATCATGTTACATCGTGCTAACATTCTATTGATTCTTTGTCTAGGTATGGGTGCATTCAGTAGTGGCACAGAGATTTTTACAGCACCATTTAATCCTATCACGTTAAGCGTTGCAATGATTGGCTATTCACTTATTGCCATTGTTAACAGCAAGTACTTACCGTATGTGAAAAATTGTAAAAGAAAGAGAAGTGTTAGATGATGGCTTCAATTTATGAACGCGTATTAGGTGAAAAGTTCAGTTCACTCCATCCTCAGTTACAGAAAAAATTTGG
Organism: Bacilli bacterium; assembly: GCA_051648945.1. Taxonomy (GTDB): domain Bacteria; phylum Bacillota; class Bacilli; order JBOFGC01; family JBOFGC01; genus JBOFGC01. The sequence goes on along the minus strand of JBOFGC010000577.1, from coordinate 280 downwards.
ATTGCGTAGTGATTCGAAACGTGCCGTTGTTTGTACCGGAGTGATGGATGAAATTTGGGGCGGTAAATTTTTAATGCGCCCTTTTTTGATGGCAGGCGCATTAAAAAGGCTGACATTTGCAGAACGTGGCAAGAACATCCCGTTTACACTAGAGAATTATGCATATAAAAATGGAAATGGCAACGAATGTGTAGCGTGGCTTCGAAATTTTCATTTTTCCCATGTTCGCCATTTTGATGCGACAATGATGCGTAGTGAAAAGGACGAGAGCATTGTTGAT
>JBOFGC010000576.1:0-8331 GCA_051648945.1 Bacilli bacterium | reverse complement strand
TCACATAGGAGTGACAGCTTAGATGTTACGACTGGTGCAACTCCAGCGCTCCTACCAAAAAAATAAACCTAGAGGTGTTACAACATGAATAACAACACACAACAATCTAATGGCGGTTCAAACAAATTATTAGTTCCTGGCGTGCAACAAGCGCTTGATCAAATGAAATACGAAATCGCAAGTGAGTTTGGCGTAACATTAGGACCTGATGCTTCTGCTCGTGCAAACGGTAGCGTTGGTGGCGAGATTACAAAACGTCTTGTACAAATGGCTGAAAGTCAATTAAACGGTTACCAAAAATAATTTTTCATACACATGGCTATAGGTTGTCCAAAAGGTTCCCCTTTTGGACAACCTTTTTAATTTGTTAGGAAACCGACAACTCTGGAATGAAGTGAGTAAGCAATCTTTTCGTTTCGACTAAAAGGGTTTCTCGTTCTCTCACTAAAGATGTCGGAATCTCTTGAAGGGGATACAGCATAAAGTTACGATAATTGCTGTAATAATTGTACACAACTTCAACACTTGGATTTGAAAGTTCAATCGAAACGTCCGAACCTTTCTTTATTTTCTTTACATCAATAGAGAACAATCCACCAATTAGTTTTTGTGTACCCTCTTGAGCAGAAATAAAGTTCCCCATCGAATAGACAACATATGTTTTATTGCCATTTTTCCCAACTACCCAAGCTGGTGGCTGTAACACATGGGGATGACTTCCAAGAATCACGTCTACACCTTCGTCAGCTAACCATTGCGCCCACTTTTTTTGCTCTTCATTTGGAAGCGATTGATATTCAATTCCCCAGTGCATACTTACAACGACGACATCTGATTGCGATTTAGCACGTTGAATATCTTGATGCATTTTTTCTTTGTCCATTATGTTTACTAAGTACTCTTTCCCAACTGGAATAGGAATACCATTTGTTCCATAGGTGTATGAAAGGAAGCTGAACATTATTTCATTTTTCATAAACGTACGAATCTGCTGTTGTTGCTCAAACGAACTGTTCGCACCCGTGTGTACGATACCGATTTTATCCCAATTATGTAACCCACGAAGGACGGCCTTTTCACCACGGTCAATGGTATGATTGTTCGCAAGGGTCACAACGTCGAATCCTAGTTTCGCAATCGCTTCTCCTACTTCAACTGGACTATTGAACGTAGGATAGTCACTAAGTCCAATTTCAACACCGCCAATCATCGTCTCACTATTCGCGACACTCACATCCGCTGCATGTATACTTGACGCAACATTCTGAAACATCGGCATAAAATCATAGCTGTCACCATCTATGTGGGCGTCGTAATAAACGGAGCGATGAACTAAAACATCGCCAACACCAAGTAGTGAGGCAGTATGCACTTCTTCTTTTGGTTTTTGAAGGGGTACCTTTTCTGAAATCGGTTGTTTTTTTTCTGTCACTTTCGGTCGTGAATTTTCAAATGTTTTCGATAAAACTACGCCCCATGTCCCAGCTCCAAGAACAACAAAAATAAAGAGAATAACAAGTAAGTCCCGGGCTCTCATCCGCTAATTTCATCTCCTTTACTCTAAAAAGAGCCAAGTATGCACTTGGCTCTTCTTTACTCTAAGTGTAATCCTTTTTCAAAAAAATCGCATCTAGTTTTCATCTTTTTTCAAAACATTTACATTTAACTTTTTCAAACGGCGTTCATTTACTTCTGACACGACCATTTGAATTCCTTCATGTTCTAACGTTTCACCTAGCGTCGGTATCCGTTGTAACTCCCCGATAATCCAACCGGCAACTGTATGATATTCCGAACTTTCTAACGTTAATTGAAACTGCTCTTCAAAATCAGATAGCGACGTTTCACCAAGCACACTCCACTCTGTTTCTGATATTTGGTGAATTTGCTGAATTTTTTCATCGTGTTCATCCCATATTTCGCCGACGAGTTCTTCTACTATATCTTCAAGCGTGACGATTCCACTCGTACCACCGAACTCATCAACAACAACCGCCATGTGCACTTTTTTCTTTTGCAGTTCTGGTAAAAGTGCAGCAATTTTCATGGATTCAACGACAAAAAATGGATCACGAATCAATTCGCTAATTTTTACATCTTTTTTTGTAACATAAGCCGCAAGAAAATCACGTTCACTTAATATCCCGATAATTGAATCGACATTTTCTTCATACACAGGCAAACGCGAATACCTTTCCGCAAGAAAAGTAGCTAGTATCTCTTCATTTGTAGCATGTAAATCAATCGCCACGACGTCCATACGAGGCGTTAGAATTTCGCCGACGAGAATATCATTAAAATCGAGTGTGCGGTCTAGCAACTCTTTTTCATGATTTTCAATGACACCCTCTTCTTCACCGAGACGAAACATTACTTTTAGTTCTTCTTCAGTAACAGATGGTGTTTGCTGTTTCGTTTTGAAAAGTGAAACAACAAAACGTTTTAGTTGTACAAATATGTATGTGATTGGTTTTAATACGAGCATGATGAATGATAAAATTCCCGATGTTCGTAAGCAAAACTGTTCTGCATTCTCTTTTGCAAGTGATTTCGGTAACACCTCTCCGAATACTAAAACGAGCACTGTCATGACAAACGTACTAACAAAAATCCCTTGAGCACCTGGCATGAGATTCGTCGCAACTGTTGTCGCAATGGAGGTTGCGGCAATATTTACAATATTATTTCCAATCAAAATCGCTGAAAGTGCCGTATCGAAATTCTCAATAATTGCTAATGCTTTTTTGCTGCCTGGTCGTTTTTCATCGGCATAGTTTTGCATACGCACAGCATTCACGCTTGAAAAAGCCGTTTCACTTGATGAAAAATATGCACTTAAAAAAATTAAAAACCCTAAAAATCCTATGCTACCCCATGGTATTTCCATTTTGGTACAACACACCTTCCCTTGTTGCAAATCAACTCTGTATAGTATGCTATATTACCATATTTTTTACCAAAAGTTTTTCCCATGGAATAAAATTTTCTTAGCTCGCAAAATTTTGTTCACTTCCTGCTACCATTTCTGCATATACGCCGTTTTGTTCAAGAAGTGTCGAATGTGTACCTTTTTCAATAATTTCGCCGCGTTGTAGAACGATAATTTGGTCCGCATGAGCAATTGTGCTAAGACGATGCGCAATAATTATGATCGTACGATTCTCACTTAACAACTCAAGTGCCTTATTAATCCACTGTTCAGTTTCTGAGTCGACGTTCGCAGTCGCTTCATCTAAAATAATAATCCGTTGATTAAATAAAAGCGCACGTGCAAAATTGATAAGCTGTTTCTCACCCGCTGAAAGTGAACTACCTCGTTCAAGAACCGGCGTATCCAGCCCTTGATCTAAACGCTCTAGAAAACTCTTCGCGCCCATTTGCTCTAAAATATGAACAAGAGACGCATCGGAGTGCCCTTTTGTTTGTAGCGTTATGTTGTCACGAATACTCCCTTCAAACATTACAGGGTCTTGTAACACTAGACCAATTCCTGAACGTAAGGATTGTTTCGACATGGATTCAATATTTCTTCCATCAATTGAAATATCGCCTTCGTTATGTTCGTAAAAACGCATGAGTGCATTAATAATCGTACTTTTTCCTGAGCCAGTATGACCGACAAATGCGACGGTTTGACCGCTCTTTACAGAAAAAGAAACATCCTTTAATACTTTATCAACGCCATTGTAAGAAAATCCGACATTATTAAATGCAATGTTTCCGTCAAATTCTTCTGCAACGTAAGGAAGATTTTGCGGTTCTTCCTCTTCATCAAACAATTCAAACATGCGCTCAGCACTTACCATTGAACTGTCCCATACGGCAAACTGACTTACGATGGTTGATAGTGGTTGAAACAATCGGCTCAAATAATCAATATACGCGTACAATAAGCCAATTGAAATGACACTTTCTACATTCGATAAATATTCACCACCGAAATACCAAATAATAAGTGCATACGAACCGTTCCGTAATAAATTGATTAAATTATGTGACGTAAGAGCATTCACATTCAGTAGTTTCGATTGTGCTTTATAGTTTAACGCATTCGTTTTCTCAAAACGTTTTTCCATCCAATCTTCGCGTACGAACGCTTGGATAATACGCATATTGGAAATCGATTCGTTCATCATGGCATTCAAATCCGCTACATAACTACGAATGGTACGATTAATTTTCGATGCGTATTTACGATACAACACACTCCAAATAGCGACAATCGGTACGATACAGAGCGTAAATAATCCGAGTTGAAAATCAAGAATGAAAACTGCAACGAGAATGCCAAAAATCATAACAAATCCAGTTAAAAAATTACTAAATACGTTTACAAACAACTCTTTTACTGCTTCTGTATCATTCGTTACGCGCGACACAATCGTACCTGCTGGTCGCTCATCGAAATATTTCATCGGTAAGCGTTGTAGTTTACTAAATGCATCTGTTCGTAACGCAAATACCATTTCATTCGCATAACGCGCTAACATGTAACGCTTTGCAAAGTTGAGTACAGCTGCAATAGCAACAATACCAACATAAAGTAGAATGAGTTGTAGTATACCTGGTTGCTCATTTTTATAGAGTTGGCTAATTTCTTTTTCACTCAGATAACCATACCCTTTTAAATTCCACTTACTTCCTTCCGAAACTAACGTCGCATTGCGAGATGTCGTTGGTTCATTGTCTATTCGGTCGGTACGTATCCAATTGCGGTCAAACATTTCCACACTGTTTTTTGACTGCTTTGTCGTTTCGACGTACGTCGTCGCAACACCCGTAATGTGATCATCGATAATTTGTTTCACTAAAAATGGTCCAATCAAATCAAGACCGACTGCAATAATTAACAAGAGAACTGCACTAAAAAAAGTCTTTTTGAAGCGCGCTGTCAATGCGCCTAACCGTTTGTAAACCATCAGTGCACCTCCTCTTTTTCAACAAACTGTTGAACTTCCCATTGCTCTTTGTACCACGCACAGCTACCTAAGAGCGTGTCGTGAGATCCTTGCGCAATAATTTTTCCTTCATCAAGAACGAGGATGTTATCCGCGTTACGCACAGCACTTAATCGATGTGCAACAAGAATGAGTGTGACATCCTTTTCGAGCGTAGCAATACTTTCTAGAATTTTTGTTTCTGTTGTTGCATCGACTGCTGAAAGCGCATCATCAAAAATGAGAAGTGGCTTCTGAGCCATGAGTGCACGTGCAATACTTAATCGTTGCTTTTGACCACCGGATAAACTCACACCACGCTCCCCAATCACTGTATCCATTCCATCTGTAAATGTGGCAATATCGTCCCACACGTTCGCTGCAGAGAGCGCAATTTTTCTTTGTTGTTCTGTACATTCTTCATCATTAAACGTTAAATTATTTGCAATTGAATCAGAAAATAACATATGATCTTGCGATACATAGCCGAAATGGCTCCGTAAACTTTTTACAGAATAGAGATCAACTGGTTCATCATTCACATACATCCCCGTTTCACCATGATGATATTCACGTAGCAGTTGACGTACAAAAGTCGTTTTCCCACTTCCTGTTCGACCGACGATACCAATACGTTGGCCTTTTTGAATGTACGTTGTAATGTTGTCTAACGCTTTGTTTTCTGCACCTGGGTAGGAGAAGCTGAAATTTCGTAGCGCAATAGACTGTACTTCGCTCACTTCTTTCTTAGTTGCTTCATTCGGAAACGTTTCTTCTGTTGAAAGCGTCCCATTCACACGTTCAAGCGATGCATTTCCCATATTCATAATATTTATCATCTCGCCAATAGCGAACATTGGCCAAATTAACATACCTAAGTACACACTAAAAGAAAGCAAATTCCCCATCGTAATTGCGCCATCAAAAACGAGAAATGCCCCATAACTAAACGCAATCGTATAACACAAACCGACGATAAATCGTACAGTCGGTTCAACGAGTGCACTGATTTGGCTAACTCGTAAGTTTTTTTCCATTACATCTTTCGTACGTGCAGTAAATCGTTCCACATCGTTCTTCTCTTGTACAAAGGAACGAATGGTACGAACGGCACTTACTGACTCTAAAACGACGTTATTCAACTCACCAAAAGCATTTTGGGCAATGCGGTAACGTTGTTGGATGTATTGACCATATTTTTGAATGAGTAATGCAAGAAGCGGTAAAGGCAAGAGCGTAAATAACGTCAATTTCCACGACACTGAAAAGCCCATCATTGCAACAATCATGATCGTGTAAAAAATACTATCAACGAGTGTAAGCATGCCGTAACCAGTCGTCATACTTATGGCACGCAAATCATTTGTGCCAATGGCCATCAAATCACCTGTTCGATTATTTCCATAAAATTGCGGACCCATTTTTAAAAAATGCCGCATCAATTTGCTGCGTAATGTCTTCTCTACAATAAACGAACCACCAAACAATCCTTTTTGCCAGAGAAAGCCGAGTACGTAGATGATGAGTGAAATGAATAGCAACTGCCATAGTATGGTAACATAATAATCAGAAGATAATGTTCCTGCTATAATCTGATCGACGGACTGTCCTAATAAGTACGGTGTAAGTAACCCTAGAAAACTAACGCCATTCAACAAGATAATAGCGAGTGTATAGCGCTTCCAATGTTCTTTGAAAAACCACTTTAATTGCGTAAAAACTGTAAACATACAACACCTTCCTCCCTCTCTAATTGTGAACATTTTCCATCGTTTGAGCAAAAACACACTATTGTCCAAATAGTTGTGTTAAAATACTGAAAATTATATCACACTGCAGCGCTTTCGAGAAATAATTTTAAAAAAGCTTCTAAATATAAAGATAAAAGAAGCAAACAAACACTTAGGAGGATTTTATGATGAACAATTCACGCACTTTTGGCTACTATTCTGGCAATATGTGGCAAAAATCAGCATCTGGCAAAACAGTACCTGTTAAGTCTCCGTACCTTGAAGGAGTTATGGGTGAAGTACAGGCTATGACGCAAGATGAGATTAACGGTTGTATCGAACGTGCTAAAATTGCTCAAGTAGAATGGGGTAAACTTTCAACGCGTGTTCGTGCAGACTATTTAAAACAATGGGCAACGAATTTAGAAAAACGTAAAGAAGAAATTGCAGAAGTAATGATGAAGGAAATTGCAAAGCCATACAATGACTGTGTAAAAGAAGTACTTCGAACTGCTGAACTTATTCGCTTTACAGCAGACGATGCCATTCATATGCATGGCGAAAGTATGCGTGGAGACCTATATCCTGGTGGTACAAAAAATAAAATTGCAGTCGTAGAACGTGCGCCACTCGGTGTCGTACTTGCGATTAGTCCATTTAACTATCCAGTAAATTTAAGTGCAGCTAAAATTGCACCTGCTCTCGTAAGCGGAAATGCATGTGTGTTCAAACCAGCAACACAAGGATCACTTAGTGCAGCAATTTTAGTAGAAGCACTCGCTGATGTTAACATTCCCTATGATGTTTTCCATTTTGTAACAGGTCGCGGTTCAGAAATCGGTGATTACTTAGTTACACATTCTGACGTTGATTTAATTAGTTTTACAGGTGGAACAGAAACAGGTATGGACATTGCCAAAAAAGCCGGCATGATTCCAGGTATTTTTGAACTTGGCGGAAAAGACCCTGCTATCGTCCTAGATGATGCTGACTTGAAATTTACAGCAAACCAAATCGTAAGCGGTGCGTTCTCTTATTCTGGTCAACGTTGTACAGCCATTAAGCGCGTACTTGCAAAAGACGAGACAATGGACAAACTGATTCCTTATATTGAAGAAGAAATGAATAAACTTACAGTTGGTACACCTGATAAAAATCCAATTATTGTTCCAGTGATTGACAGTGGTTCTGCGGATTACATCGTTTCCCTTATCGATGATGCGCTTGCTAAAGGCGCAACATGCTTACGTGGGAACGAACGTGACGGCAACTTATTACAACCAACCCTTCTCGACAATGTTACTGCGGATATGCGCATTGCTTGGGAAGAACCTTTTGGCCCTGTATTGCCACTCATTCGTGTGCAATCTGTAGAAGAAGCGATCCACATGTCAAACCGCTCGAATTTTGGTTTACAAGCGAGTGTATTCACAAACAGTATTGAACATGCCTTACACATTGCAGAACAACTCGATACAGGTACTGTCCAAATTAACAGCCGTACAGAGCGCGGACCTGACCACTTCCCATTCTTAGGAACAAAACATTCTGGTATGGGTGTGCAAGGAATTCGCGGTTCCATCGAAAGCATGACACGACAAAAAGTAACCGTAATGAACATTCGTTCACTACAATAGATTTCTATTTTTACGAGCGATTGAACA
>JBOFGC010000575.1:0-1422 GCA_051648945.1 Bacilli bacterium | reverse complement strand
GAAAGTGGTTCTCTCGCGTACTATGTGCCTGTTACACGTCGTATTTCAGTGAACACAAGTTTTGAGCAAGGTGTATTCGCTGCGATGCAAGAAGGTGTTCCTGGTTCAGACGACTTAGTATCAGAAGTGAATTTTGATGCGGTGCTTCGTTCATTGGAAATCAAGGGCAAAAATATTGTTCTCGATTTTAATGAAAATATCTATACAACACCAGATAAAAAACAACTGAGCACAACATTACTTGAATGTTTAGCACTAACATTTGCGAACGGACAAAGAGATACAACGCTTACCGTGAAAGTAAATGGTGCGAGTGAAGTGTTCAATGAAAACGGAAAAAGTGTAACGGCTGTTATGTTACCGACAGAAATGAATCGATTGATTGCCCTTTAATGAAAAAGCATGGACCAAAGTAGGACAGGTTCATGCTTTTTTTGTAAGCAAAGTGGTGTGCAAAACAATTTGTCACAAAACATTAGCAATATGACGATGGAATTGGATATAATAAGGTTTGATTGAAAAAATGGACATAAGGTTATGACCAAGGTTGGAGGAACAAAAATGACAAGACATGATGGACGAGACGTAAATGAATTACGTCACATTGAAATACATACGGATTATACAAAACATGCAGAAGGTTCGGTGCTCATCTGCGTTGGAGATACGAAAGTTATTTGTACAGCGAGCGTAGAAGATCGCGTACCACCATTTATGCGTAACGGAGGTAAAGGGTGGATTACTGCAGAATATAGCATGTTACCACGTGCAACAGGTTCAAGAACGCAGCGTGAAAGTTCAAAAGGAAAAGTAACAGGACGTACAATGGAAATTCAACGCCTTATCGGTCGTGCACTACGCTCTATTGTTGAACTAGAAAAATTGGGCGAACGTACAATTTGGATTGACTGTGATGTGATTCAAGCAGATGGCGGCACACGTACAGCTTCAATTACAGGTGCATATGTTGCGATGGAAATGGCGTTACGTCGCCTTGTAAAAGCGGGCACGATTGCTGAATTACCAATTCGTGAAAAGTTGGCTGCGGTAAGTGTTGGGATTTTGCCAACAGGTGAAAGTGTATTAGACTTAGATTATGTTGAAGATTCAAGTGCCGAAGTAGATATGAATGTTGTGATGACAGAAAGTGGAAACTTTGTTGAATTGCAAGGAACGGGTGAAGAAGCGACGTTTACACGTAAGCAATTGAATGAGTTGTTAGATTTAGGTGAAGCGGGGATTCAACAATTGATTCAAATGCAAACCGATACAATTAAGAATTGGGAGTAATGGAGATAAGCGTATGAAACAACTGATCATTGCAAGTGGCAATAAGGGGAAGATTGCGGAGTTTCAAAGCTTACTACAACCGCTAGGCTATGAAGTGCGTAGTATGGCTGATTTTGAAGAAATACCAGAAGT
>JBOFGC010000574.1:0-2842 GCA_051648945.1 Bacilli bacterium | reverse complement strand
ATTGATAAGTTAGCAATCGATGCAAAGCGTGGAGCAAAAGCAGCAGGTGGCGCACCGATGATTTTCAATACAATCACAGTTTCAGATGGTATCTCAATGGGCACGCCAGGTATGCGTTATTCATTACCAAGTCGTGAAGTAATTGCCGATTCAATCGAAACTGTAGTTGGTGGCGAATCATTAGACGCGTTTGTTGCTATTGGTGGTTGTGACAAAAATATGCCTGGTTGTATGATTGCAATTGCACGCATGAACTTACCTGCTGTTTTTGCTTATGGTGGTACAATTGCTCCTGGTAAATTAGAAGGTCGTGATTTAGACATCGTTAGTGCATTTGAAGGTGTTGGTAAATTCAACAACGGTGATATCGACCGTGAAGAATTACATAAAATTGAGTGTCATGCATGTCCTGGTGCTGGTTCTTGTGGCGGTATGTACACAGCGAACACGATGGCAAGTGCGATTGAAGCGATGGGTATGAGTTTACCTTCAAGCTCTAGTAATCCAGCAGAAAGTGCACACAAAGAAAACGATTGTTTCAAAGCAGGAGAAGCGGTTTACAAACTTCTTGAAGCGGGCATTAACCCTCGTGACATTATGACGAAAAAAGCATTCGAAAATGCGATTACGGTTGTTATGGCGCTTGGTGGTTCTACAAATGCAGTGCTTCACTTAATGGCGATTGCGCATGCTGCGGAAGTAGATTTAGGTTTGGATGATTTTGAACGCATTCGTGCAAACGTTCCACATATTGCTGACTTGAAACCTAGTGGCCGTTTCGTATTCCAAAACTTACATGAAGTTGGTGGCGTTGCAGCTGTTATGAAGCTTTTATTAGAAGCTGGCTTATTACATGGTGATTGCCTAACTGTTACTGGTAAAACGGTTGCTGAAAACTTAGCAGAAGTTCCTGGCTTAAAAGAAGGACAGATCATCATTCGCCCGTTAAACGATCCAATTCGTAAAGACGGTCCGTTAATCGTTCTTCACGGAAACCTAGCACCAAGTGGCGCGGTTGCTAAAGTGTGTGGTTTAAAGAAAACGACACTAACAGGCCCGGCGAAAGTGTTTAACACTGAGGAAGAAGCGACAGAAGCGACACTTGCTGGTGAAATTGTTGCGGGTGATGTGTTAGTTATTCGCTATGAAGGACCTAAAGGTGGCCCAGGAATGCCAGAGATGCTGTCACTTACAGCGATCTTAGTTGGTAAAGGGTTAGGTGATAAAGTAGCGCTATTAACAGACGGACGCTTCTCAGGTGGTACGCATGGCCTTGTTGTTGGTCATATTGCACCCGAAGCACAAGTAGGTGGACCGATTGCACTTTTAGAAAATGGCGATATCGTGACTGTAGATGCAGAAAATCGTCTGTTGCACGTAGCGTTAACAGACGAAGAACTTGCAGCACGTCGTGAATCATGGACGCCAAGACCGCTTACGCATAAACGAGGATGGTTAGCGAAATACCAACGCCTTGTAAGTTGTGCATCGATTGGTGCTGTTACGGATAAGTTTGAAGAATAATCGTTTGGGAGCTCGCAAGTTTACTTTGCGAGCTCTATTTTTATTTTAATTTTTACAATTAATTAATATTAATTAATTGAAAATTTAGTATAATTGGGAATATAGGTATTTTGTAGTGGAATAGAAATAAAGGTGTCTTAACATATTATTATGAGGTGAAATATGAAGAAACTAGTAAGCGCTCTATTATTCATTTGTCTATTTGTAGGAAATGTCGTACCACAAGCTGTTTTCGCTGAAGATAGCAAATCAACAAATGTCGTACCAAGCGTTACTTATACAAAAGAAGAATTAGCACTGGCAAAATACGAAGCAGCGGTTCAATATCTCGATGCAAATAGCGTTTCTTTAATGACAATGTTTGCATCTGAAAATGAGGCAGAGCAAGTATATCTTGATAAACTTAATACTGAGTACGGAACGCGAGTGAAAAATCAGCAGGCATTAAACGAAGATAAGCTAATGGCTGCGCTGAAAAAATCGCCGACTATTTTTAAAAAGGAAGTAGCGAACTATAAAGCATTGCTTACAAAAGTAGATAAACGCGACCTTGATGAGCGTCAATTTTTGCTATCCGCGGCTGAGTATGCCTATAGATATCGTAGTGCAAAAGAAGCGACAATCGTAAAAGAATTGGACAAATTAATGAAACAACCAGCAACTGCGTTAACAATAAGTAAATACACGTGTTTGTCTGAATATCTAAAAACGAAGAAGACGATTGAGGCAAAAGAAAAGAGTTTACTGAAATTAACGGTTAATTACATGTACACAAAAACAGAAGAAGCTGTTAAATCATTTAATGTCGTCCAAGAAAAAGCAATGCAAACAAAACTTCCTAAAGATATCATTAGTAGTACATATTACCTCGTACCTGTAGTAGGTTATGTAATGGTTATTGGAATAATGAGCATTGGTGGAAACGTACTTACAGAGGTGCAAATGGCGAAACTTGAAACGATGACAAAAACAATGGAAAATCCAGAATATAAAAAGCTTGTTGAATCATTAATATCGCAAACGAACTAATCGGAGGGGAATTATGAAAAAACTAATCGTTACAATTAGTATGCTATGCCTACTACTAAGCAATGTCGTTCCATTCACTGTATTTGCGGTAGAAAGCAAACCACCAACAGCTGTTCCTGCTCTGAACTATACAAAAGAAGAACTCGCACTTGGACTATATGAAGCAGCAGTACAATATCTAGAAGTGAACAGTGTTTCAATTCTTGAAAGTTTAACAGAAGAAAATGATCTTGAACAAGTATATGTAGACAAATTGCAGGCACAGTTTGGACAACGTTTAGACAATCAA
>JBOFGC010000573.1:0-6952 GCA_051648945.1 Bacilli bacterium | reverse complement strand
TTAGACAATACTCATCTAACAAAATATTCACTTTTAGTACTCTCTCGTTATACCTTCTCATTCCACAAATCCATAACTTTCACACGTAATCATAAATAACTTAATACAATTATACTATTTACGCATGCTGAAACGTACTTACTTCTACGATTTGTACATTCGGATGTTTTACTAAATCCATAATATAGGACATTTTAATAATCTGACCATTCTCTTCAACAATACGCACAATTGGACGTGAGCTATCTACTTTATTTTGCGCAAAGACGATTCCTCTTCTGCGATCTGAAAAACGCAGCACAGTGCCATTCGGGTATAAAACAATCGATTGCTTAAACAATTGAAATACATGGCGATCAAATTTCGTATCGATGTCTCTCTCGATAATTTTCAATGCCTCAAACGGTAACATTGTATTTTCTCGGTACACACGTTTTGATGTGAGCGCGTCATAGACATCGACAACTGCGAGAATTTTTGAGAACGTATGAATTTCATGGCTTTCTTTTCCGTGTGGGTAACCAGAACCATCTAAACGTTCATGATGTTCAAGTGCACATCGGAGCACAGCTGGATGAACAGATTCAATTGTTTGTAAAATGGAATACCCAAACAGCGGATGGCGTTTTATCATTCGATATTCTTCATCTGTTAAATGTGCTGGTTTTTGAATGATGTCTTGTGGAATGACCATTTTTCCGATGTCATGCAGAAGTGCACCAAATCCTAATTGTTTCAACTCTTCATCTGATAATCCAAGTTGTTTTCCTATCGTTAAAGTGTATAAAGCACAATGTAATGAATGGGTAAATGTGTACTCATCAAATACGTACATTTCAGATAGTACGTTCAAAAAATTATCATCATTTAACACTGTTTCAAGTATATGATCGAGAACTTCTTCTAAATTTTCTATACTAAGTCTCGCCTCAGCCTGTACATATTTCTGTACATCTTTTCGTACGGTTTGGAATGTATTTTGTATTTCAACGACCGCAATTTGTCGTTGTTCTGGACTGAAGCATTCCTGTAACGTATCATTTCCAAAATCTGAAAGCACAAATACACGATTAACACCATGTTTTTTTATGCGTGTAATCATGCTATGCGTGAGCGGAATATGGCTGTTCACTAATATTTGACCATATTGATTGTACAAAGGTACAACTAATTTTTCATTTTCAAGCAAATCTTCAACATTTATAAGTTTCATAACGATATCTCCTAGAGTAGAAAGATGTATGCAGCTTGTATCGCCATATCCAACTATATTTTAACACTAATTTTTCAATATAGTAACAAAAAATATGTAATTCTAAATATTTAATATTATTTAACAACGTTACTACTCTACTCTACTTCATTTGATATTGCGAATGATTTGCATAATTTAATTTAATATTTTTTTCAACACATTGGAAATTCATCTGAATGAGCAGCTCATTCAGATGAATCGACAGCGTAGCACGTACATTGGGGTTACTATTTTCTTTAACCTGGATAAAACACAAAAATCCTGAACGACATTTATTCCCCTATTTAAAGGAATAAACGTCATTCAAGATCATTGTTGACGGTACGTTATCCGTCTTTGTTTCGTACTTAAATTTAGTTTCTGTCGCCAATTTGCACAGAATCTACGCCTTTTACTTCTTTTACTTTTGCAACATGGTCTTTTGCATTCTCTGATTTCAATGTAACTAAACCGAGCACACGCTCTGGTTCTGCCATTTTATCGTAGCGTGCATCACTTACAACTAGCATATCATTTCCATACTCACGTTTTTTACCAACAACGATGTTTTTTCCATACGTTACAGGTACTGTTTCTGTTCCTAGCATCACTTCCGTACGCTCAGTTTCACCGAAATAGAGCGGCTTATCATCAACGAATGCTGGTAGCTCTTTGTATGTAGTAACTTCATCTTCTGAAACAACTTCATTAAATAAACCATATTTCGCAAGTTTTTCTGATTCTGTACGTTTGAATACAAGTGTTTTTTTGCCGTCTTTTCCTACAACTTCACGATAGTTCAATGCTTCTGTTGCTGAGCTGTCGTCTTTCACCTTTTCAAACGCATTGTTTACTGCATCTTTCGTTCCGTAAATGAATAAAGCATTATTTTCTTTTGAGCCAGAGCATGCGGCGATTGGTAAAATTAACATCAATGCGCATACGAATTTAAGAATGTTTTTCATGTCATACTCTCCTTTTCACATTATAGGAATAGTATGAGACACTTTCAAAAAACTATTCATCACTTATTGGGATTTCAAAGAAAAAAACAACGCCATCCACTGTATTGTATAGTCCACATTTCCCATTATGAAGTGCGATCATTTTTTGTACAATTGATAAACCTAGACCCGTGCTACCCATATTTCTATTTCTTGCTTTATCCAAGCGATAGAAACTTGTCCATATTAATGCCCGTTCTTCTTCTGGAATCGGTTTGCCTGAATTATATACTTCAACGACAAAGTGATTGTTTTTTTGATATGTTGAAAGAACTATTCTTCGTTGGTCATCCGAATATTTCAAAGCATTCGTTACATAGTTATTTATTACATGCTCTATTTTTAGTGGGTCTGCGCTAACTTTGGCATCTTTAGCTTGCAAAATTGTCTCCCATTTTGCATCTGTAAATGCATAGGATGTTTGAAAACGAGCAGCGACTTTTTCAATCAATGTATGCATATCAAAGGATTGACAATCAATGACTTCTTGCCCTGCATCATAGCGCGAAAGCATTAACAAATCACTCACTAACCGTTCCATCCGTTCCGTCTCATCAATGATTACTTCTACATAATCAGACACATCACCAACGCCATAACGCAATCCTTCTGCGTAGCCAGAAATGAGCGCGATTGGTGTTTTTAATTCGTGTGACACATCGGAAATAAACGCTTTTTTTAACTCTTCATCACGTTTTTTCGTTGCCAACTCTTGCGTGATTGATGCATTTTTATTTTCGATATCCTCGATGTACACTTCCATCATGTTCGATAATTCATTCATCGTATCACCAAGGTAGCCAATTTCATCTTTTCGACCACTTTCCCAACGAGAGGAAAAATCTTTCCCTTTCATTCTACTCGCCATCTTAGCCAAACGAGAAATCGGTTTTCCTAACCATCTTGCAACACCTACGGAAAGTATAATTCCAATTAAAAGTAAGATTACAGCTGCGCTAAGTAAAAACTTGTTAAATATAGATATACTGTCCTCAATAGAAGCCATTGATGTACGAACTACAACATAGCCACCTGTCGGCAATCGGTATGTATACCCAATATCACTCACATCAATGGCGGAATCAGCAAGTTCAAAACTGACGACTTGTCCATAGTCTAATTCTTTATCCTCAACGAGTTTTTGAAGAATACTACGCGTCAAACTAATATGCTGTTGAATATCTGTTGTTATGCGATCGCTAATTTGTACTCCCGAACCTTTAATATTTTGATTAAAAATCGTGCTATAAAATAGCTGAAATTCATCTGTGAATACATCCACTGCTAGATTTTGTGATTTTTGAATTTTATACGCGTACTCTGCTAAATCATCTAGACGGCGTTCCTCTAACATGAGCGAGAGTACATGAATTTCTTTTTCAAGTCCTTGTTTTTTTTCCCACTTATAAAACGGTTCAAGTAAAACCATATTCGCACCATATAAAATTGCAACGAACACAATAACAAAGCTACAATACGTAAAAAAGAACTTACGACCAATGACGCTACGCATATGCTACTCCTTACCAAATCGATAGCCCACACCACGAACAGTAATAATATATTTTTCTCCTGCTTTGAGCTTCATTCTTAGTCGATTGATATGCGTATCAACCGTGCGAGCATCGCCGAAATAATCGTATCCCCAAATTTCATACAGGAGTTTTTCTCTCGTAAGCACACGTCCTTCATTTTTCATAAAATAGACGAGCATATCAAATTCTTTCGGACTTAACTCAATAAATTCACCGTCCACTTGTACGCGATGTGCATTAATATCAACATGAATATTCTCAAAACGAAGCATTGACTCATCTACTGACTTTTCTTCTGTAATATTCCTTCGACGGAGTAATGCTTCGATACGCGCAACAAGAACTAACGGCTTGAATGGTTTTTGAATATAGTCATCCGCACCGATGCGCAATCCGTAAATTTCGTCGTATTCTTCTCCTTTTGCGGTAAGAATAAGAATCGGAACATTGCTAAACGTACGTACTTCTTTACAAACATCCCATCCTGACAACTCCGGCATCATCACATCTAAAACGACTAAATCGATTGAGGAATCTGCCTGAATCATTTCTAACGCTTGTGCGCCATGTTCCGCTTCTAAAATTTCATGTTCTTCTCGCTCTAAAAAATCACGAATTAAACGACGCATTCTAAGTTCATCATCTGCAATTAATATTTTCGCCATCAAAATCACCTTTTTTCCTTTTATTTTACTACATCGTTGTCACAGATGCGTTACAGTACGTTAACCATTTTTCATCACAAAAAAACTACGTACCAACATGCTAGTACGTAGCATTCCACAAATATTGTACCGCGACTACCGATGAAACGTAACATGTCTCCGTATCCATAAACAACTAAACGCTGCAATGAGCATAAGTGGACTTATTACAATTTGTTCTAATAATGATTTTGAAAAAATTAAAAAAATAGTCCCTAATAAATAACTGAACCCAAATATGAACAGCCACTTTTTCCGTTGCTCAAAACTTAATAATTTCATTTTAATTATTTTTGCATGCATTAAAAGACAAAGAATACTCCCACAATAAAACAATAGCAGTAACATAAAACTCAACTTATTAATGACAGGGAATATGTATAAACTCCACTCTCTATAAGGGTAATAATTACTTTGCCAAAACAATAAAAATATTTGTGTAAAAATTAACATCGACAATGACCAAACACCAATTATTAGCATACGATTTGGTTGGATTTTCATACTCGTCCCTCCCCATACACTATACCTATGCTATTCTAAGTCATTATAGTAGTTCCTATAATGCGAAAAAGAACGCATAAGAAGTTTTACATTCTCATCCGTTCTCTTCCATTACAATTAAAAGACTTTTGTCGTCCATTCTTCACAATTCCAAATGTCTGTTGCAATCTCACGATAGAATTCCGGTTCGTGACTAATTAGTAGAATCGCACCTTTATACGCTTGTAATGCGCGTTTTAACTCTTCTTTCGCATCCACATCTAGATGGTTTGTCGGCTCATCGAAAATTAAAATATTTGTTTCATTGTTGATGAGTTTACAAAGACGTACTTTTGCCTTTTCTCCACCACTCAACACATCGACTTTACTTTCAATATGTTTCGTTGTTAATCCACATTTTGCTAAAGCTGAACGCACTTCATATTGAGTAAAGCTTGGGAACTCGTCCCACACTTCTTCAATACATGTTTTTCCGTTTCCACCTTTAACTTCTTGCTCAAAATAACCAATCTGTTGGAACTCTCCACGTTCAACTGTTCCAGAAATTGGATTTGTAAGACCTAATAAGCTTTTCAGTAACGTCGTCTTACCAATACCATTCGCTCCAACGAGTGCGATTTTTTGATCGCGCTCCATTCGTAAACTGAGCGGACGACTTAATGGGCTATCATAACCAATGACTAAATCTTTCGTTTCAAAAATTAACTTTCCGCTCGTGCGTCCTTGTCGGAAATGAAACTCTGGTTTTGGACGTTCTGAAGCGAGTTCAATAATATCCATCTTATCAAGCTTTTTCTGACGACTCATCGCCATATTACGTGTACTAACGCGTGCTTTATTTCGTGCAACGAAATCTTTCAACTCTGTAATTTCTTGTTGTTGACGTTTGTACGCTGATTCAAGTTGTGATTTTTTCATTTCATATACTTCTAAGAAATGATCATAATCTCCAACATAACGATTTAACGCTTGATTTTCCATATGATAAACAAGGTTAATTACGTTATTTAAGAATGGAATATCATGGGAAATAAGAATGAACGCATTTTCATACGCTTCTAAATAACGCTTCAACCATTCGATATGTTTTTCATCTAAGTAGTTTGTCGGCTCATCCAAAAGTAAAATGTCCGGTTTTTCTAATAGTAACTTAGCCAAAAGAACTTTCGTACGTTGTCCACCTGAAAGCTCTGTAACATCACGCTCTAGACCAATTTCATCTAATCCAAGTCCACGTGCAACTTCTTCCGCTTTTGCATCAATCGTGTAGAAATCATTGTTCGTTAAGATATCTTGGTACACACCAACTTCTTCTAATAAACTTTCTAATTGTTCAGGTGTGCAATCTCCCATGCGACCATACATTTCATTGATACTTTCTTCAATTTCGAAAAGATACTTAAATGCACCATGAAGAACGTTTCGAATCGACATACCTTTTTCAAGTACTGCATGTTGATCTAAATAACCAACACGAACATTTTTTGACCATTCTACTTTTCCTTCGTCAGGTTGTAGTTTACTTGTGATAATGTTCATAAACGTTGATTTACCTTCACCGTTTGCTCCGATTAAACCTACATGTTCACCACGCAAAAGACGGAAACTTACATCGTTAAAGATTGCGCGGTCACCAAAACCATGACTCAATCCTTTTACTGTTAAAACACTCATTCATTTTTCTCCTTTTAACTTCACTCTTTCGTTATTATATCGAAAAGTGGCGTGTAATGCATCGTATTGCATGAAAAAAACGCCGCATGCAATTTTTTTATTTGCTTTGGGGCGTTTTTCTATGAAAATAACTGATTCTCGCGTATGTTTGTGTAGAGCTGGGGTACTGCGCCAGGCAACTCCGCTTTCCTGTGGGGCGGCCGTGTGCCTCCTCGTCGCGGTAAAGCTGCTCCTGTGGGGTCACACGTTTCCGCCTGATTCCACGGGAGTCTACGTTGCCTTTCTCCGTACCCTTCA
>JBOFGC010000572.1:0-4348 GCA_051648945.1 Bacilli bacterium | reverse complement strand
CCTTCTGTTAATGAAAGCCATGGATGTGCTTGTGTCGCTTTGATTGATAAGCTTAATTTTTGTTTTTCTACATCAACTGCAAGTACTTTTACTTCGACTTCTTCGCCTACTTGCAATTTTTCTTGTGGATGTTTAATATGCTCAAATGAGATTTCGCTCACGTGAACAAGACCATCGATGTCACCAAGTGTTACGAACGCACCGAAATCTGTAATTCTTGCTACTTTCCCTTTATACGTTTGACCAACTTCGTATGTAGAAATTGCTGTACGTTTCGCAGCATCTTTACGTTGTTGAAGTACTTGACGATGACTTAAAACTACACGATTTTTTGATGGGTCAATATCCATTACAACGACTTCAATTGTACTTCCAACAAACGGTGTGCAATCTTCAATATATGATGTGCTTAATTGTGAAATCGGGATAAAGCCACGTACGCCAACATCAGCAAGTACGCCACCTTTTGTCAGTTCTTTCACAACAACTTCGAATACTTCTTGTGATTCATAACGGTCGTTTAACGTACCCCAAGCGTTTTCACTTAAAACTTCACGACGAGATAAAACTACGTCATCATCTTCAAGCTTCTTCACTTTAAACGATAATACATCACCTTTTGATACCACTTCTTCTACTTTTTCAACATGAAAGTTCGAAGCTTCTTTAATTGGCAAAATTGCATCTGATTTATACCCGATGTCTACTGTTGCAAACTTATCTTGAACGTCTAAAACTGTACCTTCTACTGTGTCACCTACTGATAATGTCACTTCTAACATTTCTTGGTTTACTTCTGTCATTTTAAATAACCTCCCTACACCGAAATCCACTCATAAATTAGTTTATGTATTACTTGTTTATTATTTCACTCTTAGCCTAAGTTTTCAACTATTAACGTAAATTGTCAACAATTGATAGGATTTTATCTGTCACTTCTTGAATGGAAAGCGATGACGTATCAAGTAAAATCGCATCCTCAGCCTTTTTTAACGGACTTACTTTTCGTGTTGAATCATAATGATCGCGGTCTGCAATTTCCTTTTGCAACACTTGGATTGGCGTTGTAATGCCACGTGTCATATTTTCTTGATAACGTCGCTGTGCTCGCTCTTCTACACTTGCAACTAAAAATATTTTCACTTCGGCATCAGGGATTACATGCGTACCGATGTCTCGACCGTCCATTACGACGTTTGCGCTCTGTGCCATTTGTTGTTGTTCGCTTACTAATGCTTTACGCACAGAAGAATAAGCCGCAATTTCCGATACATTCCCTGTCACATCTGGTAATCGAATGTCTTCAGATACATCTTTACCGTTTACAATTACACGCTGTACCCCATCCTCATCCGTTGAAAAGTGCATCTTAAAAGTTTCGAGCAGATTTTTCACTTGTTCTTCATCACTTACACAAATTCCGCTATCTAATACATAATATGTGAAAGCACGATACATAGCACCTGTATCAATATAAATATACCCATAATGTGCCGCTACACGTTTAGCAACTGTACTTTTTCCTGCAGCTGCCGGGCCATCAATCGCAATGCGTGTCCATTGTTTCATTCTTTTTTCCTCCTAAAATGAAAAAAGCAGGTTTCCCTGCTTACAGTTTCTGTTAAATGTGCTTTTGTCATTCACGTTGGATAATGCGTAAATCCACACCCTCATAACGATAAACGTCACTCATATACCGTTCAATCGGGGTAAATGCATATAATAATTGTACACACAGCAAAAGTATAGCATGAATAAGAACCAATAGGATAATCATTTTCTCTACTTTTACCATTATTGTCACTCCTATTTCTTATCTTGATGTAGAAATAGTGTGTGCATCCGTACTTATTTTAACCCTTTTTTTCTTGCTTCTAATTGACGTGCAAAAGAATAACGTACGAGCTTTTGGCGTTCTGCTTCATTCATATCACAAAACGCTATTGATACAAGAAATTGGCGATTTGTATAAGGAACCGCATCTCGCACTACTCTTGCATTTATTTTCATATAGTAGATTTCATTCTTCTTCTCATCCGGTACTGCAATATACACCATTAGCTGCATGTTTTTCGTTAATATTTTCTCTTTTTTTGTAATTACTGCACATCCCCCTGCACTCAAATCGATAGTTTGGGATGTGAATTGTGGAAAACTCCCTTTTATCGACACATCTGGATGTACGGCAACTGGTAAAAACGCCTCTACCCGAACAAATTCTCTTCTTTGTTCTTTACTTAGTCCTTCTTCAGACGGTCTGCTTAACATCAACATAGGAATGTTATTCTCTTTCACACGACCAACAACAAACGTCATAAACGTATAATTTACTTTGTCAGTCTTTGTTAAAAATGACCCCATGAATTTTTGATCAGTCATAAAAAAGCAAATCTTTCCTGTTGCTTCATCGACCGGATAATCTGTGAAAATATTTTTTTCGTCGATATTCATTACTTTACATTTATATCGGGTTACAATTTCCCCTTCTTCTTTTTGTAAATGTAATGTATCACCAATTGATAACAAAGCCCTTCCCCCTCTTTACATACAACAAATGAAATCCCTTCACCCCTATTTTAACAGAAAACTAATTCACTGAATATTCATCATGATGAAAAATGTCACATTTATTTCAAAAATGTTTAATAATTTCATCCTTACTACAACCCGCACTTAGTAACATCGCAAGTTTAATTCTAGCCTTTTTACTATCATAATCTGTCCCTAAAATAGCGCCAGCTTTTTTCAAATCATACCCACTACCGTCATAGTCGTATGTATCATGCACACGACCTTCTTCTGCACTTGTTGTTATTACAACAACTACGCCATCTTGAATCATTTTCTTTATGCTATTTGTCATATCAAGAGACACTTGTCCCCGACCTACACCTTCAATAACAATACCCTTTGGAAGCGAATTCTTACGTAAAAATTCAAGATATTCATCTGTGGCTCCGAGATAACTCTTCACAATAGGAACACCTTCAATTGCTTTATTATGTTGAATATATTCTCGACTTAGTGGCTTTTGATAGATAATTACTTCATCATGGTCAACAATACCAACATAACCAAAACCAAAAACACTAAATCCTTGCACATTCGAAGCGTGAACTTTTTTCACATATCGCGCTGTGAAAACACGTTCATTAAAGCAAACGAGCGTACCAAAATCTCGCAAATGTTCACTTGCAGCACAAAGAACAGCATGTCGAATATTTACATACACATCATTACTTGCATCACTGAGAGAACGCTGTGACCCTGTAAAAATAATCGGACGATCATCGTGAATCGCTAAATCATAATAATACGCGCTTTCTTCCATAGAATCTGTGCCGTGTGTAATGACGATTCCATCCACACTATCATCTTGAAAAATTTCTTCGATTTTTTGTTTCATTTCAAACCAATGTTGGTATGTGAGATGCATACTCGGTAATTGGAATATAGAATGAACCTCTAGTTTTATTCCTTCAGGTACATTGCATTGCGCTGCTAAACGTTCTCCACTCATTGCACCTGCTCGTAATTTTCCTTCTTCTGTTGGCTCTGATGCAATCGTTCCACCCGTTGCTAAAATAACTACTTTTTTCATTTCAAATCCCTACTTTACTCACTGTTTTTTCTTTATATGTTGCGCGATTCGCTCACCATGCAACCGGCCATTTTCAATAAAAATTTCATTTGCATTAAATCCAGCAGCAATTACACCACAAATATAAATATTTTCTACGTTGCTTTCCATACTTTCTTCATTAAAAACAGGTCGACCAGTATGTTCGGATACGTCAATTCCTAATGCCGATATCATACGATGGTCTGGTCGATAACCTGTCATTGCAAAAACTGCGTCTGCGGCAATTTCTTGTTCACCGTTTTCGTTCGCAAAAATCACAGTATTTGATTTTATTTCTTTTACAGAACTATTGAAATACATTGTTATTGTACCATTGTTTACCAATCCTTGAAACTCTGGTAAAATCCACGGCTTAACACTGCTTGAATAGTCATTTCCACGGTACAATACCGTCACATTTGCGTCTGCTTTTACTAGCTCCAAAGCCGCGTCAACACTCGAATTTTTCCCACCAATTACGACAACTTCTCTCTGAAAATACGGGTGACCCTCTTTGAAATAATGATGCACATGCTCTAATTGTTCGCCCGGTATGTTCATCGTATTCGGCGTATCATAATATCCTGTTGCAAAAACGACCGCATCTGCAGAATAACTTGCTTTTGAAGTTTGCACATGCCAGGTGTGATCGTGATTCTCAACACTTTCTACTATCTCACCACTATGTACTTTGATACTTTTTCTTTTTACTACTTCACGATAATA
>JBOFGC010000571.1:0-5155 GCA_051648945.1 Bacilli bacterium | reverse complement strand
GTCAACACTTCACCCATTGTGATGTCGCCCTCATCAATTGATGCACGTACACCGCCACCGTTTTGGAAACCAATACTCACGTCCGGTTTTACTTTTTGAACACCGTAAACAATACTATCTGCCATCGCATTTCCTAAATTTGTTTCTTTCGTACGAACATCTGCACGCGTACCGTTGAGTGCTACATCAGTTTTTCCGATTACTTGTGCTTTTAATTTATTAATTTCTCCTGAATGTTTATCAAGTAGTGCACGAATTTCAGCATCTTCTACGTATTTGAAGTCTAAAATTTCTTTGCCATCTGCACCGATTTTCTTCACTTTTTCTTCAACATCTAATAGACCACCATCGTAAGTGAGAATATCACCGACTTTATCAAATGTCACATTTAATTTACCAAGATATTTACTTGATCCATCTGTTTGAAGTACGAGCGTTTTGTCGCCTTTGTTTTCAACAAGCAATGGTTTTTCAACTTTTGTATGCGAATGTCCACCAACAATCACATCAATTTCTTCAACCGCTTTTGCAAGGACAATGTCTTCGTCGTAACCAACATGCGTAAGTGCAATGATTTTATTCACGCCCTTTTCCTCTAGCATATCAACCGTATTTTGTGCGGACTTAATATAATTGTTAAATTTAATTGTTGGTCCAGGGCTTGCTAGAAACGCTGTTTCTTCCGTTGTTAAACCAAATACACCTACGCGTTCGCCGTTGATTACTTTGATCATTGCAGGGTAAACAGATTTCCCCTCAGGTTTTGTTGGTACGGATTGTTTTACAAATTTCGATAACTGCTTATCTTTCGTCATATCTACATTTGCTGAAAGTACAGGGAAATTCAGTTTGTTTACAAACTTAGCATACGTTGCGGGTCCCTTATCGAACTCATGATTTCCGATTGTCATCGCATCGTACTTCATAATGTTCATAACTTCGGCATCTAATAGACCTTCAAATACATTGAAATATAACGTTCCACTAAAAACGTCTCCTGCATCAAGTAAAAGAGCATTTTTATCTTTCGCACGTTCTTCTTTAATAGCAGTCGCACGACGAGGTGCACGATCTAACGCTGCATGTGTATCATTTGTATGTAGAACAGTTAGGTTAAACTCACCCGCAGCAACGACTGGTTTTCCGTTAATTAAATCCATTTGATTGCGTACTTTATCGCCATATGCAAACACATCATAAAATGAAAGTGGATTTGGAACGTTCACACTGTGAACGTTACTACTGCCTAAATAAACGGTTGGATTCGCTCGCGTTACGCTCAGTTCTTTTATTTTATAAATACTATGTAATGTTACTTTTCCATTGTGATACACATTGACTTGGTGAAGATGCTTTTTCGCTGTTACTTTATTGTTTGCTGATTGGATGCGTAATTCTTGCACATTTGCATCCAGTACTGTGCTGTTTGCTGTTTTCATAATGACAACTTTTGGAAGTGTCACTTTCGCATTCGCAATTACAGTAACGTTTGTTCCAACTACACGCATCTCACTGCTTATATTTGCTAATCCAAGGTTAAACGTACTATTGTTTTCGCGGAGTTCTAGATAGTTTACAGACGTAATCTCTCCTTTTTCATTCGCAATAAACTTCACTTTCGCATTTTGCAACGCTTTTGCATTTGTAGGATTGAAAATGTCACGAACACTCGGAGATATTTTGTACGTCTTCGTCCCCATCTTAACTGAATGTTTACTTACACTTTTCACATAACTACTGTTCACAAATTCTTTCTTAGGTGCTTCTTTCGCAAAAATAGGGGTAGTAGGAACAGCTACAACAGCAACTGCAACTGGAGCAATGATCGATAAGCTTAATGCGCGTTGAAACGATTTTTTCATCTGTAAATCCTCCTCAAATAGTGTTCTCCTTAATAATATTTGTAATTGCGTTACTTTTCAAGTAATAATGTATATATTAGAAAAATATATAAAAAAAACTTCATGCGCACTGCATGAAGTTTTTTCATTTCTATTTATTTTAATGCATCTGCAAAGTCTTTTTGTGCTTTTGGAAGATTTTCGTCGTCTAAAATAAATAACGTAACATAATTTCCGTTCACTTCAACTTTTGCTTTTTCAGCTACTTCTTTTTCATCTGGATAAAACGCTGCTCCAACTTTGTCTTTTAAATAGCTCTCAAGAGATGCTTTCACGTTCTCTACTTTACCTTCTTTTGCTTGAACAACTAAGATTGTATTGTTCCCTGGCATAATCCCAGTTTCAGCAATACCATACTCTTCAACATCATCACTGTTCAATTTATAAATATCTTTTACATCAGCGTCATTCAATTCTTTTGGCATACGCACATAACCATTTTCAACCATTTGGTTTACAAGTGCCGCCACATCGATATCTTTTTGTTTCGGCTCATCATTTCCACAACCTGCAAGTAATCCAACTGAAAGTGCGAATGTCGCCATAATACTCATCATCTTTTTCATATTCATCATTTCCCTTCGTGTATGTCCCCTATAGTATGATTCAAAGAAAATTTCTTATGTCCCTTTTCTACATACACTTTAGACGATTCACACAAGGAAAAAGTTTGCATAAAATAATATTTTTTCAGAGTGCGTTCAAAAGATGGTTCCAATACGCTTTACTATAGAACACAAGTTTCGAAACGTTAATTTCCAACTTTTCACCACTGTGTACACAAACACCCACACAACTGCTTTTCTCACCTGTTACAAGTTGTTTGAACTGATTGATTTGTACGGCGTATACACTATCTACTTCTGATTCCTGTAACGTCCAATTAATTTGTTCGCCATTCAGATGATAGAGAAACACATGAGAAAATTCATTATCAATCCATTGTTCCGATTGAAACGTTTCGGCAATCATCCCAACTTGCTCTAACGTTTCTAAAGTAGCGATGATTCCTAACTCTTCTTCTAATTCCCGAGTACCATCTTCTACTTTTTCACCAGCACTTAAATGTCCGGCACATGTGATATCAAAGAACCCTGGCCAATCCGCTTTGTTTTCACTTCTTTTTTGTACGAAAATAAGATCTCTTTCTCGACAAACTACCCAGCAGTGAAAGCTTGCATGCCATAATCCATGTGCATGGACTTCTCTACGTGAGGTGACACCTTGATGTATATAGTTCTCATCATAATAATCGAGTTGTTCTAGACTCATTTTCGTTTCCCTCACATTTTTCTTACACCAATTACTTGGATTCTCCAGTAGTCGGCATACCAATTTCCGTCTCTATACAACTTGGATTCTGTTCTTTTTTGTACGTTTGTCAAAAAGGATTCAAGTTCCACAGGTGGGATTTTCGATGTGATTGCACCGCCAAACATCCTCACCCACTGCGCTACACCCTGCTCCCCATCTAGAAGTGTACTTCGCTCAAAATGTTGCGCATAAGTCACGTCTAATCCGACCTTTTCCATTAGCGCTGTATACTCTCCGATTGATGGAAAATACCATGGAAAATCATCCGTTGTAATTGAGTACCCTTGTTCTTCACACTCAGCGAGCATACTTTCTCTTATCGTAAGACAATTGTATTTCCCACCAAACTCAGCAACGAACGTACCACCTAACTTTAGCGCCTGTGTAATCTTTCCTAACACCTTCTCTGCATCTTTCATCCAATGTAGTGCTGCATTCGAAAAGACGATATCAAAGTTTTGGTTGAAGTTCATATGCGCTGCATCCATACATGTGAAGTTCAACGCTGGATATTTTTGTTTTGCAGTATCAATCATTTCATTCGACGCATCAACGCCCGTTACATTTGCACCTTTTTCTGCAAATTGTTGACACCAATCGCCTGTTCCACAGCCAACATCTAATACATTGTCCCCTTCACCAACGTTCGCTAATTCTGCAATCGATTGCCCTAACGCACTTACAAA
The DNA here is from genome assembly GCA_051648945.1 of Bacilli bacterium. Classification (GTDB taxonomy): domain Bacteria; phylum Bacillota; class Bacilli; order JBOFGC01; family JBOFGC01; genus JBOFGC01. Next base: position 1,254 of record JBOFGC010000571.1, on the reverse strand, counting down.
TCCGTGTTTTCCATCATATAGTGCTGCATTCCATTTCATATCCATCCCACCTTTTCTTTGTTATGTTCATTATACAAACAATCTTATATAATAGAAAATGAAGAAAATTCATAAAATGATAACAACTTGTTATATGGAGGGGTCGATTAATGAATATTTCACTGCTTCGCACGTTTGTCATTGCTGCTCAAACACAACATATTTCCCAAACGGCTGAGCTGTTACATTTGACTCAACCGGCCATTACAAAACATATTCAACGACTCGAACAAGAGCTTGGTGTTCCACTTTTTACACGTTCAGGAAAAAAACTAGTATTATCTACGAACGGTGAATTATTTTTACCCCACGCCCAACATATTTTAACGACACTTCAACAAGAGTTAGCAATGTTTCATACAGAAAAACAACAATTTTGGCGTAGTCTCCGAATCGCATGTGCGCCTCAGATTGCTACATCGATTTTGCCGCACGTCATTACACAGTTTACAGCGCTCTACCCTCATGTTGAACTGAATATTTCGATCGTCTCTTCAACGGAGATCGAACACTCACTTTGTACCAACAATACACATCTTGGACTTACAAAGATTATGCCTACATCACAGACACTCATCACGCAACCACTACTACACGAACCTATCGTATTGGTTGCACACGCCTCTGCCATTTCTGCAGAGAATTCGCTATTCCAAACGAAATATTTACTCACGAACAATCAATCAGATGTATGGGATCTACTTCTACAACAAATCTATATGCACTATCCGTCTTGCAAAATGATGAGTGTTCAAAATGTTGATGTAACAAAAGCACTGATTGCCACAAACTTTGGATTTTCATATTTGCCTCTGTCTGTTGTACAGAAAGAGATGATTGTTGTTCCTAATGTGAAGATTGTACCTCCACAAACGTCGATTTATGCTGTTTATAAAGAAAGTACTACGGAAATTGAGGCTTTTTGTGCGTTGGTGAAAGAATTTGTGCAGTGGAATTGTGGGTGAATTTTCTATGAAAACTAGTGTAATTTGGTCGCGGGCACTTGTTTTGAGTTGGGTTCGGCTACGTCAGGGACCTTCGCTTTCCTGCGGGGCAGCCGCAAGCCTCCTCGTCGCGGTAAAGCTGCTCCTGCGGGGTCTTGCCTGGCTACCTGTCCCGCGGGAGTCTCCGGTCCCTGTCTCCGCCTGATTCCACGGGAGTCTCCGTTGCCTTTCTCCGTACCCTTCATCGAAGTGGAGATGGTCGCGGTAAACC
>JBOFGC010000570.1:0-3105 GCA_051648945.1 Bacilli bacterium | reverse complement strand
AACAGGTAAAATATACACACCCTTTTCTTCACGTACTAAACGTTTCATCACTTCGATACGCTCTGCACGTAACTCAGGACTTGCAATACTCATTTCGGCTGCTGTTAAATCATTAACTGGATACATCCATACTGCTTGTTCACCTAGTATATGGACGAGGTCATCATACATTTTTTGTGATTGATATAAGTTATGTGCTACAACAACGATTGAACGTTGTAGCTGTTTATATGTACTTGCAACGAAAATCGATTTTGCACTTGAAGTTAATCCTGTTACAAGTTGTTCTGTTTTTCCTGTTTCGATTCCGTCAATTACTGGCTGTAATTCTTTTGAAGAACGGAAAATATCAATAATCCCTAACAAAAACGTCCCTCCTGCTCCTAAAAATTAAGCACAAAAACGCCTTGGATTTCCAAAGCATTTTTTCTTAATTAAATTTGTTCATAGTTAATATAAAAGTTTGTTTTAGCGTATCATCGCATACAGCTACACTACGTTTTACAACTTCTGCAATTTCTGGTTGTTCTTCATTTGTAAAATTCGATAGTACATAGTCCGCAATTGGCTGACGTGTTACCGGCCGACCAATGCCTAAGCGGATACGTTTAAATTCTTGAGTTCCTAAGCATTGTATGAGAGATTTTATACCATTATGCCCCCCCGCACTACCTTTCATTCGTAAACGCATCTCTCCTGCTGGCAAATCCAAGTCGTCGTAAATCACATAGAGGTCTTCATGCGTTGCTTTATAAAATTGTAATAACGGTTGAACACATTGTCCAGATAAATTCATATACGTAAGTGGCTTTACTAAGCAGACTTTTTCACCTTGAACAACGCCTGTTCCGTAAATCCCATTCCATTTGCTTTGATTTAACGGTATATTCCAATGTTCACTAAGCGCATCAACACTCATAAAACCAATATTATGGCGTGTTTTTTCGTATTGTTTGCCTGGATTTCCAAGACCTACATATACTTTCATATTTTTCCCTACTTTCCTACGAATAATGCTAAAAACCCGGCAATTTTATGCCGAGTTTTTCTATGCATTATAATGTTGAATCAATCAAAAAGTGTACTTACACTTAAATCTTCATACACACGAACAATCGCTTCGCTTAATAAAGGCGCAACTGATAATTCTTTAATTTTTGCAATACGTTTTTCTTCTGGTAACTGAATAGAGTTTGTAATAACTAACTCTTTAATTTTTGACTGGTCAATACGCTCAATTGCTGGGCCACTTAATACTGGGTGTGTACAACAAGCATAAACGTCTTTTGCACCACTTTCGATTAATGCATTTGCAGCAAGTGTAATTGTTCCAGCTGTATCAATAATGTCGTCAATAAGAATACATGTTTTACCTTCTACATTTCCGACGATATTCATAACCTCAGATACATTTGGACGCGGACGACGTTTGTCGATAATTGCAATCGGCGCTTTTAAACGGTCTGCTAATTTACGTGCACGTGTAACTCCGCCATGGTCTGGACTTACGATAACTACATCACTAAAGTTTTTCTTCTCAAAATAATCACCTAAAATCGGCACACCCATTAAATGATCGATTGGAATATCAAAGAATCCTTGAATTTGCGGTGCATGTAAATCTAATGTGATTACACGGTGCGCGCCAGCAGTTTCAAGTAAATCTGCAACAAGTTTTGATGTGATTGGTTCACGAGCGCGTGCTTTACGGTCTTGACGAGCATAGCCATAATAAGGAATTACAACGTTAATTTTTGCTGCAGATGCACGTTTAAGTGCATCAATCAGAATTAACAGTTCCATGATATGCTCATTTACTGGATAACTCGTTGATTGGATAACGAACACATCGCAACCACGGATACTCTCTTCAATATTAATCTGAATCTCGCCATCGCTAAAACGATTCACTGAACAACGTCCTAAGTCTACGCCTAAGTGGTTGGCGATTTGTTGTGCTAATCCCTTGTTTGAATTTAAAGAGAAGATCTTCAAGTTGCTATTCTGGTAGTTATCAAAAGTCATTCTATTTATCCTCCGTATGTTTTGGTATATATTAGATTACTATTGCTATCAGTTTTACTTTTTAAGTTTCGCTGCATAACCTTCTTTGTTTTCTTGACGTGCTCGCGCAATCGCTAACGCACCTTGAGGCACGTTTTTAGAAATTGTTGAACCTGCCGCTACATAAGAACCTTTTTCTACAGTTATCGGTGCAATTAAGTTTGCATTACAACCGATGAAACTCTCGTCTTCAATTATTGTTTTATATTTTTTATACCCGTCGTAATTAACAGTCACTGCGCCGCAACCAACATTCACATTTGCGCCGATTTCTGCATCACCAACATAAGAAAGATGTGACACTTTACTTCCTGTTCCGAGCGTTGTGTTTTTCAATTCCACAAAATTACCAATTCGGTTATTTTCACCGACGTTACTGCCTGGGCGAATATGCGCAAACGGACCAACAGTCGCCCCTTTTGCTATTGTACTTTCTGTAACAACGGATTGTCTAATAACAACCTCATCATGAACTGTACTTGCGATAATTTCTGTATTCGGTCCGATTTCACAATCTTCTCCGATTTTACTTTGTGCACGCAGAACAGTACCTGGATGAAGAACTGTATCACGACCTATTGTTACATCTGCTTCAATATACGTTGAATCTGCATCTAAAATCGTTACACCATTCAACATATGTTGTTTTAAAATACGCTTCTTCATAATCGCACTTGCTTCACTGAGTGCAAATCTGTCGTTCACGCCTAATGTTTCTTCAAAGTGTGGCGTAACAAATGCTTCAATACGCTCGCCTTGTTGTTTTAAAATTTCGATTACATCAGGTAGATAATATTCACCTTGCACATTTTCATTTCCGACAAGCTTTAACGCCGCAAACAATGCTTGGTTATCAAAGCAATACGTTCCTGTGTTAATCTCTTTTATTTCTTTTTCTTTTTCTGATGCATCTTTGTGTTCCACGATTTTTTCAACTTGATTATCACTTGCGCGTACAATACGACCATAACCTGTTGAATCGGTTAAAATAGAGGATAGAATTGTTGCTTTTGCACCTGTTTTTTCATGCCAAGTTAATAA
>JBOFGC010000569.1:0-4113 GCA_051648945.1 Bacilli bacterium | reverse complement strand
AGGCTTAATGGAGCGAATGAAGCCATACGACGCAGCTTTTTATGACAAAATGCCAATCGCGCCATACAACGCAGCCGCTGATTTACAAAGTTACCGCGAATCGATGAGCAATCTCATTCCGTATACGCAATTGCCATCGGGAAGTGAATTTATCGTAGCAGAAGCAAACAATATTCGCACAAAGCCGTTTCCATTTGATACGAAAAATGTCGTTCGTCGTGCACTTATCGGTGAAAAGTTCATCGCCACAACACTCGACCCGAACGGTTGGGTTCAAATTGTTGGCACTACTGGCGAATCGTACTGGTATCCAATGAGCGCACTTCGCTCTACAAATCTCGTAAAATTAAAAAGTATGGCGACAATTTCTGACGGTACGACTGTCATTGCGAGCGTAACATCCGGAAGTTACCTTCGCCTCGTTTTAGAAAATGGATTACCTGTAACGATGGGTGATCAAACGAAAGTGTATACCGCCGACAATAAAGTTGGGTGGATAGCGAGTAGTGTTTTTGTGAAAGTGTAGTAGGGTTTGGTTTTGGTTTTGGGTTTTTTGGCTATTTGGAAAGGGAGTCTCTGTCGATTTGGCAGAGGCTTTTTTTGTTGTTGTATTTGTATATTTTTGATTGTTTTGATAGGTACTAGCTACTGGGGGTGGATGGTATATCGATAAAGGCTGGGGACGTATCGATAAAAGGGAAGGAGATATCGATAAAAGGGTAGAAGATATCGATAAACGAATAGAACATATCGATAAAAGGGTAGAAGATATCGATAAACGATGGAAACGTATCGATAAACGAAGAGAACGTATCGATAAAAGTGCAGAACATATCGATAAACGATGTGAACATATCGATAAACGATGGGAACATATCGATAAAAGTGTAGAACATATCGATAAACGAAGAGAACGTATCGATAAACAAAGAGAACATATCGATAAAAGTACAAAACATATCAATAAGCCAAACCAACGACGAGTTATTCCCCCCCACACACAAAACACCCCACACACAAAAAAAGCCCACCCCCAAAACCAGAGGTGGACGCACTTTAAACTATTAATACTCAATCTCTAAATGCTTTTTCAACGTTGTAACTACTTCACCGACAGAAACGGGATCTGGTAAAAAGTAGTAGATTCCATCAATGCGTTCGTTTTCGCCCTCAAGTGTAAGTGTTTCCATGTTATCGTTGCCGATTGATGTGAACGTACTTGCAAATGGTACGAGGTCTCGTAATGGAATGTTTGTTTTGATGTTATCGGCTGCAACATCAAGCAGTGAATTCCATTTTGTAAGTAGTGTGTCTGTTGCGAGCACTTTGTTCATTGCGCTCATAATGACTTGGCGCTGGCGTTCTGTTCGACCGAAGTCGCCATTTGGATCGTCTTTACGCATGCGCACGTAACCTAAAGCTTGTTCACCGTTTAGCGTGTGCATTCCTGGTGAAAATTGAAGTGGAGCATGGCCTAAGACGTCAGAATTTACCGAGAATGAAAATGGCACGTCGACATCAATGCCTCCTAAAACGTCAATTCCGTCTTTGAATGCACTAAAGCCAACTTTTACATAATAATCAATTGGGATTTGGAGCATGCTTTCGACGGTGCGAACGGTAAGTTCTTCTTTGCCGTATGCATAAGAATGATTAATTTTGTCTTCAAGTGGTTCTTCAGCAGGGATGAAAACGCGTGAGTCACGCGGAATGCTAAGAATTTTGAAATCTTTCGTCGTCGGATTTATCGTAAGTAATAGTAACGAATCAGCACGACCACCTTCTCCGCCAGTTGCATAATCCTCAACGCCCATTAAGAGAACGCTCACCGCGTCAGAACCGACGCTTACTTGAGTAGAACGAAGAGAAGAAGTAACTTTTGGAACACTCGCCTTCGAATAGGCGTTGTACATACTCATTCCATAAACGCCACCTACAACGAGAAAAGTTACAAAAAGAAAGATGACGGTTCCGATTAGAATATTACGTCCCCGTTTAGATTTTTGTTTAGTAAAACGAGTCATAGATTCTCCTTAAGTGTGATTTATTTAAGAATTAGGTAAGATGACGTCGATTTCAGAGAAGACTTCTTCTCCAACATGAATCATACCTTTTCCTTGGGTATAGTCCGTAAGTGTAGCAGTTGAATTCTCTTTTTCTGAGGCATCTACGTCAATCACCCAAGTAACAGAATCCGTAAAAATTGTTTCCTGCACATGAAAAGAACTATTCAAACTGAAAAAATTCTCCATTTTTCCGACCCATGTATAGTCGAGACGAAGTGAGAGACGTTGCATTTTTTTGCGCTCAATGACACCTGTTTCGTTAATGCCGTTGACGGTGCTTTTGGAATAAGCGCGGATGAGTCCGCCGGCGCCGAGTTTAATGCCTCCGAAATAACGTGTGACGACGACAACGGTATTTTTTAAGCTGCGCTTTTTTAAAACTTCTAGCATAGGCACGCCAGCTGTGCCACTGGGTTCGCCATCGTCGTTTGCTTTTTGGATCAAGTCGTGGTCACCAATCATATAACAAGAGCAATTATGGGTTGCGTCCCAGTGCTTTTTTTTAATTGCTGCGATAAAATTTTGTGCTTCTTCTTCTGAAAAGGCACGTGCGACATATGTAATGAAACGAGAGCGTTCAATGACGGTTTCTGTTTCACCGGCCTTTTTAATCATATAAAATGGTTTCACTTGTAAAAACCCCTATCTACATCATGATGCTACTATTATAGAGAGTCTAAACATATAGTTCAAATATTATTACAATCATGAGGGTCGAAAGTCACGAATAATATTTTACAAAAATAGTAAAATTAGAACTTTATTTATATTAAGTATGTACCTATAGTTTTGAAAATAGTAATTAATTAAAAAAAGAAGGGAAAGTATTACAAAAAATGTTCAAAAAGTTGTATAATGAGTGAGGAAAAGATTGAAAAATTTCAATCATTGTTTAGCGGGAGGAGGATTTCGACCATTGACAAAGGCGTATCAAGGAAAGAAAGTCGATCATGTCATCGACCACATCATCGAAACTTTAACTTCAAGTAAGATAGAAATGTATGACATTGTCGAGTCAACAAGAAAAGAACAACAACACATTCTACAGCGATTAGAAGTTTTGCGAGAAGAAGTGTTGATTACGTTAGAAAAAACAGAAGTATTGGCGAAAAAACTTCGGATGGCCCGCAAACACTTAAGTGAAGTGAGTAAAGTATTTTCCTCAAGAGGAGAACAAGTAATAAAAGAGGCTTATGAAGATGCAAACGATTTGCAAGTTCAACATGCCATTTCAAAAGAAAAAGAAAAAACGTTAATCGCACAGCGAAACGATTTAGAACGTCGATTGAAAATGCTAGAACTAACAATTGAAAAAGCTGACACAGTGATGACGAAATTTTCAATAATAAATAACTTTCTCACAAACGACGTGAGAGAGCTTGGCGAAGTTATGGAAGTCGCGCAAGAAAAACATGAGCTCGGTGTACGTATTTTAGAAATACAAGAAGAAGAACGCAAGCGGATTTCTCGAGAAATTCATGATGGACCCGCACAAATGATTGCGAACATTTTGCTTCGTTCAGAATTGCTTGAACGTATTTACCGAGATAAAGGGCCTACAGAGGCAATTGATGAAACGAAAGCACTTCGTTCACAAATTCGCAGTTCATTGCACGAAGTTCGTCGCATCATCTATGACTTACGTCCTATGGCGCTCGATGACCTCGGACTAATCCCTGCATTAAAGAAGTATTTACGGACTATTGAAGATTTCAATTCATTACCGATTAAATTTATATATAGCGGTTCTGATAAACGTTTACATAACTCTGTTGAAGTCGCGCTGTTTCGTATCGTTCAAGAAGCGGTACAAAATGCTGTTAAACATGCGAAAGCAACAGAAATGGTCGTGAAAATCGAAGTACTAGAAGAAAGAGCGTATGTTGTCATCAAAGATAACGGCATTGGCTTCAAACCGAATAAAGTAAGTGATGGCAGTTTTGGTTTACAAGGAATAAAAGAACGAGTCGATTTACTAAAAGGCAATTACATTTTACAGACTGAAGAAGGTCAGGGGACGTCTGTGATTATTAAAGTACCGATTAAT
>JBOFGC010000568.1:0-2931 GCA_051648945.1 Bacilli bacterium | reverse complement strand
AATTTGACCATATACCCCTTTTATTTTCTGTAACGTTTCTTCCATTTTTCGATTCGCATCACTTGCATGGATCATTGATAATTTCGTATCATCTGTTGATTTCACTAAGAAATTCATTTTTTCTTTTGTACAATCCATCAGAAGTACACTGCTTTGTATCGTTGCAGTTTGCGTTTCACTACGGTCACCCATTTGATCAACATCCTGAACGATTGCTTGTATATTTTCAATGGATTCACTCCCTGCAGCGTGCATCGCATCTGTACGAGAAACATTATTGATAAACGAACCATTCATTTCTTCAAAAACCGCACTATATTCACGTGCCATGTCGTTTAACTGTTGCAAACGCTCTTGAATTGAATCATTCAATTGTACAAGTGAACCATTTTGTGTTGCCGATTGCTGAAGCATTTGTTCCACTTTGACTTGCTCATTCCGCACACGTTCTTCGGCTTCCATCATCATTGAATAATTCACTTTTCGCATATTAATTGCTGAAATCGCTAATACGAAAATCACTACCAAAATCATGTTTGGATAGACGATATCTGCTCCATTCTCACTTCCAATTAACTGTTTTGTAAACGTAAACAAAGCAATGTTGTGAAGTACCATTTGAACAGCAAATACGATAACTGCGAGTGTAACATCTGTATATAATAATACTAAACTCCATACAACAAATAAAAACAAATAATTATAGAGCGTTGGGTCAGCGAACATTCCCGTAAAAACAGCAAAGTTTACGACACCGGCCAGATAAAACATAAAAAATCTTGGAAATATACTTTTCTTAATATAGTTAAAATGAAGAACTACCTGTAATAACATAATAAAAAAATTCACCAGATAGGTCACGCTCGTAAATGATGGAATAAAACCATCTTTCATTCCCTCAACAACACTATTAACCGTTAAAAATACCATTAGCACGAATGATAAAAATCGATTAATTTTAATTTGATCTCTACTTATTAATTGTTCCATGTCACTCTCCTGATTGTAAAAATATGTGTATTACAATTGTACCGAACAAAGCAAACAGGAAACATAGTCCATAACTCACTTTTCCCAATTGTAAAAATTAAGTAAAAATAACTATAAATCGCTACCCTATTCGCTTTTTTGTCCCTCTTTTCTGTATAATGAAATTATTAGGAGGTGGCGTTGTGGAAATTATTAAAAAAATTGAAGAGTGGAAACAACATGGTCTACTCGATGAATCAACAGCAGCTACACTGATTGACTACGAAAAGCGAACTGAAATGACACATACACCATTGAGTACAACACGTTCTATATTGTTTGGCATTGCATTCGCACTCATTGGATTCAGTGTAATCTTCTTCTTTGCGAGCAACTGGCAAAACATGACCTTACTCACAAAAATGACCACGGGACTTCTTCTCTTTCTTAGTAGTGCTGTCGTTCTTTTCCTTGGATTCAAAAAGAATTGTCCAAAACTTCAAATGTATGGAAGTATACTTTGGCACGTAGCATTTGCTGTTGAACTTATTGTCACTTCGCAAGTGTATACATTTCCAAGTACTTCAATTCTAGGTTTTGCACTTTGGATGTTTAGTGGCTACTGTATCGCACTATTATTTACAAACCAATCACTTCTCGTGCTCTCGACGCTTGTTGGTACATGTATTGCCTTATATCTACCCTTTATTTTTTATTGGACAATAGATGGAAATATCGTATTACTCTCGATTTTTTGTATTCAGCTAGCACTCGGATTTTACACATACTATCGAAAGAATAGTATCCTGAGCCAAGTACTGTTTGTACCATTCGTGCTCATACACGGTATACTAATTTCTGCAACACTTTTGCCAGGAGAGCAACTACTACATATTGTGACATTTATCATTTTACTTCTTCCATTTGTCACACCCTATGCACTTCGCTGGTCGAAAGTCTTTATACTTTTGAACTTCTTCTATCCACCATTAAGTATTTTGTTGGTTATGAGTGCGAAAAGTAGTTCCATGTTGATGCCGATTGTCTTTCTTATTTCACATCTTGGTTTTCTATACTATCTCTACACAAAAACAAACTGGAAAGAAAACATGCCCTTTGCTCTACTCACTGTAGGATCATTTGTTCAATATCTTATTGGTGGCGATTCATTTTCAGCAATTTCGACGTTGCTTACTTTTTTTGTCATCTTAACTTTTTGTATATGGTATGCGGCGATACGAATGCATCTTCCACGTCGTCAAGATAAAATAAAAGCCATTCTCGTCCTACTTTTAGCGTTTCTCTATGTATTTCTACAATTCACTATTGGCTTTCTTACAAAAGCATTCATTTGTTTTGTGCTCGGCACGATAATGATTGTGTTGTTACAACGTAAAAAAGGAGGTGAAAACATTGAAAAATAACATTCGCTTATCTCTCCTTGTTCTATGTTTTCTTATTGTTGCATCCTATTTCGGCTATGCCCAGTTTACTGCGTACAGCGTAAAAAATAACGGCGTAACAATTGCAGTTCAAACAGAACCTGTAGATCCTATTGATCCATTGCTCGGTCGTTATGTCGAAATTCATTATTCGTTTTCATCCATTCGTAGTAGTGATTTCAAGGGTATAGGCACAACACCTAAACTTCACCAAGGTGATTTTATTTGGCTCATTTTTGAAAAAACAAATCTAACACAAAATGATGCACCCATCTATACCTACATTGGTTGGAGTGATAAGCCAGGACAGTCCGAAATTCAGATAAAGAGTAAAATTATTTCAGACAATTTCTAGGGTATTGGTTTTAATGGCGCGGATTATTCTATTTCTACAGGACTCGAACGTATGTATATAAACGAAAACGACAAACGATTCGAAAGCATCGGCACAACCTATAACGCCATTCTTAAAGTTCTAGATGATAAAGCCGTTGTTATCGACTTAATTAAACCAGAGTAA
>JBOFGC010000567.1:0-7358 GCA_051648945.1 Bacilli bacterium | reverse complement strand
TGCATTCGACCCTTACGCCACTGCATTCGACCCTTACGCCACTTCATTCGGCCCTTATTCCGATTCATTCGACCCTTACGCCACTGCATTCGACCCTTACGCCGAGACATTCGACCCTTACGCCGAGACATTCGACCCTTACGCCGTTGCATTCGACCCTTACGCCGAGACATTCGACCCTTACGCCGTTGCATTCGGCCCTTACGTCGAGACATTCGACCCTTACGCCGAAACATTCGACCCTTACGCCGAGACATTCGCCCCTTACGCCACTGCATTCGACCCTTACGCCGCTGGATTCGGTCCTTACACTACTTCATTCGGACCTTACGCCAGCTCATTCGGCCCCTACGCTAGCTCATCCGACCACACACTAAAACATAATACAAACAACACTTCCTAATTCACATTTAAACATACAAACCATCGCCGTTATCGATATATTTTATGGTTTTTCCAAGGAGGATCACATCCGCTCGTGCGCCCAAATACCCTAAAAATATATCTCCCACCAACAGAAAAACCCAAGCCATAAAATCTGCATGGGTTTTCCCTACCTTCTACCGTATATCAAGCGTCCGCTTTAATTTCGCGATCGCTTTCGAATGAATTTGTGAAATCCGGGAAGTCGTCAAATCCAGAATCGAGGCAATTTCCGTGAACGTGAAGCCTTCATTATAAAACAATGCAATCACGCGTTGTTCATTTTCTGTTAAATGTTTTTTCATTTGTTTTGCGAGTTGGGCTGCGCGTTCTTGTTGTAAAATGTTTTGTTCTGGCGTAATAAAGCAATCATCTTCAATGGTGCTGACAAAACTCTCATTATTTTCGTCGAGACCTTTGTTGCAATCATCAAGAGATAGAATGTTGCCATAGTAACTTTCCATAACTAACGTATGTACATCATGTTCACTGCAGTCTAACACTTCGGCTACTTCTTTTGCGGTTGGTTTACGGCCGTACAGTTTTTCAAGACGTTCGCACGTAGCATCAAGTCGTTTCGTTTTTTCGCGAACGCTTCTTGGTAACCAATCTTCTTTTCGTAACCCATCAATAATCGAACCGCGTACACGAATCGAGGCGTAGGCCTCAAATGTCACTTCTTTGTTTGGATCAAATTTTTCGATGGCATCAAATAAACCGACCATGCCAAGACTTTTTAGATCATCTTTATTCACAGAACTTGGAAGTGTAGAAGCGATTCGCTGAAGTTGATAATGAACAATTGGCATATAAATTTTCATTAAATCGTTGCCAGCCTCTTCATCACGACTTACAGACCATTTTTCCCATAAGAAAGTCGTGTCTTTTCGTTTCGTTGATGTGTGTGACATAGTTGTTCACTCTCCCTTCGCTACTTCATCATTAGTGTAATTGTTGTTTTACATAGTTTACGAGATGCTCCATTTGTTCTGTTGGCATTGTAGGCATAGGCTCTTCAGAATTTGAAAGCATTTCTTTTTGTAATGCTCTTAGATGATGCTCGTCCATCTCTTCTACTTTTTCAAACGTTGACACTTCTGTTCTCTCTTCTTTTTCAGACCAATTCCAGCTATACTTTCCCGCATACAGAAGAAGTTCTGCAAAAACAAAGACACATACTGCTCGAAATAGAGCGGTTGGCCACAACACGACACTTAAGGCAAAAAGAAAACTAATACCCATTAGAATCGTTGAAAGACCAAGAAATGCTAGATGAATATTTTTCATATTTCAATTAACCCTTCATTTACAATCCGCACACTTAGTTTTAGTGTTTGTGCATTAAACTCAATTGTGCGGCCTTTATTTCCACCGGTATGACTCGCAAGGAGTGGTATTTTCAATTGTGCAAGTGCAGCTTTCACATGTTCAACATTTCGGTTTCCAATCGACATAATGTCACTTGCCGATTGAAATTGAAACATTTGAGAACCACCTGCTATTTTCGCGCGTAGCCTAGAGCGCGTTGCCCCTTTGGCTAGCAATTGTTCAAGTAGTTTGGCAACACCAGTATCCGCATATTTATAAGCTACAATCTCACTGTTTCTCGCAATGGTCGATGTTGGCAACATTACGTGAATCATTCCTGACAAATGTGTATGCTCGTCGTATAGTACAACACCAACGCAAGACCCGAGGCCTGCTGTACGAAGCATGTGCGGAGGTGTTGTAATCGCTCCTTCAGCGATGCCGATTTTGTAAATCTGTATATTCGTACCATTCAATTATGACACACCCAATGCGTTGAAAATTTTGTTAAAGCTATCTGGGTCAGGAATGAGGAAAAAATGCCCTTGCATTTCTTCTCTTCCGATACTGCTCTCTTCAATTAAAACCGTATCAATAAGTAGCGCACATTCGCCAAAGATGGAGTAAGGCAATAACCCTTCACCAATGAGTGCTCCTGCCATGTCGAGTGCCATATACGGAACAGACGGTTGTAAATTCAACCCTGTCAAGTTAGCAAGTGCACTCAAGTAAGAACCACTTAGAATGTTTCCTATTTCTGAAACGGCCGAATGAATGAGCGGTGAATGTGCTGCGTCTAACACTGAAATACTATCGTCTTGAAATAATGTGTGTAAAAAGTATGTTGCTTGTTCTACACTCATAATGAAAAACATCATTCCCGGTGCGTCACCTTCAATACGAAGCGCAACGACCGCCACGACATTTTCAGCACCGCCGATAACAGAAACGATTTCATTAAACGGTACGAAACGAACATCTGGTACACTCATGTCAATTTTTTTTTGCAAAAGCGCACTGAGTGCAGTTGCTGCATGTCCCGAACCGATGTTACCAATCTCTTTTAGAACGTCTAAATGCATAGGCGAAAATTGCAATGGCTTATGTGTCATATGATCACCCACCGATGTTTGAAATCAGTTCATTCAGTTTTAAAATCGTAATAAGACGATTTTCTATTTTAATTACACCTTCAATAAATTCCGTGTCTACCATTTCTAAAATATTCGATGCCGGTTCGATTTGATCCGATTCTACATCTAAAACATCATTCGCTGCGTCTACGATAAATCCTAAATCTGATTCACTCGTACTCGTAATGATAATGCGCATATCTTCCCATTCATCGGGACTTGGTAAGCCAAATCGTTGGCGCAAATCGATAATAGGTGTTACAACTCCGCGTAAATTCATTACCCCACGAATGTAGGGTAACGTTCTTGGTACACGTGTAATTGGTTGAAATTTCTCGATAGATTTTACTGTGATGACAGGAATGGCATATTCTTCATTTCTTAGTTGAAACACAATATATTTTTCAATCATTAGTTTTCACCTCTTCTACTTTATCAACGCATTACAATCGACAATGAGCGCCACTTGACCGTTTCCTAAAATTGTCGCACCACTAATGGCATGCACGTTTGTTAAATACGTACCGAGTGATTTGAGTACGATTTCTTGTTGTCCAATAAACGTATCGACAACGAGCGCTGCATACTTTTCACCTTTACGAACGATTAATACAGCGTAATGGTCCGATTGTTCGAGCGTTTGTGGCACCTCAAAAATATCTTGTAAAAACAGTAGTGGTAAGATTTTACCACGGAAATCAATGACTTGTTTTCCATGCGCTGAGTACACATCACTTTTGCTAATCATCGCTGTTTCAATAATGGATGCGAGCGGAATGGCGAATTTCTCCGATTGAATTTCTACTAACATGACGCTAATAATCGAGAGCGTCAGCGGTAGTTGAATGGAGAATGTACTTCCAAATCCTTCTGTCGAATCGATTGAAATCGCTCCACCGAGTGATTCAATTGTATTTTTCACGACATCAAGTCCTACACCACGTCCTGAAATATCAGAGATTGTGTCCGCAGTTGAAAAACCCGAAGCAAGAATAAGTTCATAGACTTGCTTGTCACTCATTGAAAGTGCCATACTCTCTGTCACAACGCCTCGTTCAATCGCTTTGCGTAGAACTTTCTCTTTAGAAATACCGTTTCCATCATCCATAATATCGATGAACACGTGATTTCCACTATGATACGCCTTTAATGTAAGTGTACCTGTTTCTGATTTTCCAGCGGCACGTCGTTTTTCTGGTAGCTCTAAGCCATGGTCCACAGCATTACGAATTAAATGAACGAGAGGGTCACCAATCTCATCGATCACTGAACGATCAAGCTCTGTGTCGGCACCGATAATTTCTAAAGAAATCGATTTACCTAGGTCTTTTGCAATTTGACGAACCATGCGTGGGAAACGATTAAATACCGTTTCAACTGGGACCATGCGCATATTAAGAATAATATTTTGCAGATCTCCAGAAACTCTACTCATGCGTTCAACCGTCTCATTTAATTCACCATGATTCAACTCATTTGAAATTTGCTCTAATCGGCCTCTGTCAATAACGAGTTCTTCAAATAAATTCATAAGAATATCTAATCGTTCAATATTTACACGAATGGTTTTCGCACTTTGTGCATTATTTTGCTTTGTTTCTTGTTTTTGTTCGACCACACTTGGTGTACTGCTATTCTTTTGCGCCACTACAGGTTCTACATCTACTACAACTTCTACAGTTGCTGCCGTTTTCTCTATTTCATCGCATTCGATACTCTCAAATTGAACGTCAACAACTTCACTTACAGTCGTTAGTGTTCTTTGAATTTCTTCTGCTTGTGTATGTGTTAATAGATAGACTTGAAAAACTGTTCCGAATTCTTCATTTTCAAGAACATCTGTACTCGGAATCGATTTAATTACATCACCATGTGATTCGAAAATCTCCATACACATATAGACACGTACCGCTTTAAGCATACAATCCTCGCGAAGCGTAATCTGAAAGTGATAGCAGTTAAAGCCTTCATTTGCTGCGTTGCTAATGAGTGTTTTTTCATACTCATTCAACGCGGTCATACTGTTTTTTTGATTTTGTTCTCCACTCACAAGAACCGGTTGGCTCTCTTCGTTCTTTTCAATCGCTAAAAGCGTTGTGACAAGTGCGGTGACATCATGTTTACCATCTCCGCCTGAAGCGATGGATTCTACCATTTTTTCAAGTGCTTCAACACTCTCAATAAGCGTGTCCATACATATTGCCGAAATTTCAATTTTATGATTACGAATGCCGTCTAAAACATTTTCCATTTTATGTGTTAGGTTCGCCAAATCTTCATAACCCATTGTTGCACTCATACCTTTTAACGTATGAGCGGAGCGAAAAATCTCATTCACTAACGTTAAGTCAGTTGGATTTTTTTCTAGTTGTAATAATGTATCGTTTACATTTTGTAAATGCTCACGACTTTCTTCTATGAAGACATCTAAATATTGATTTAGTTCCATTATGTCACACTCCCTATTTTTTACAAACATCAACTAAACTTGCAGCAATCATTTCTAAATCACACACTTCATCGATGTATCCACGTATGTACGGTGCTTTCGGCATCCCATAGACGACACTCGTCCGCTCGGATTGACCGATACTATAATGAGTACTTTTTTGTTTGAGTTGTTCTAATCCTTTTGTACCATCTGAACCCATCCCTGTCATTATACATGAGACGATGCGATGATTTTGACAGTTTGCTAGCGATGTGTAAAGCACGTCTACACTAGGGCGGTGACCGCTAACTGGTGAATTTTCATTCAGTGAGATAAAGGCATCACCTTGATCTTCGGTTACTGTCATATGTTGACCACCGGGTGCGATATACGCAACGTCGCTGCGCAATTTTTCACCATGCACTGCCTCTTTTACAGAGAACGCACTCATCATATCTAAGCGCTGGGCGAGAGAGTGCGTGAATCCTTTTGGCATATGTTGCACAATGAGAATGGGCGCACCAATCGAGTGGGGTAGTTGCTTGAATAATTCTTGTAATGCTTTTGGACCACCTGTCGAAATGCCAATGGCAACGATTGGCTTCATGTTTGTCCCTGTAAACACTGTACTACGTGAAGGAGTTATCACTCTCTCAATAGAAGGTGCTTTTATAGTTGGTACCATTACGCGCTGCACATTTACGTTGCTTGCCATGCGTACTTTATGTAGTAGTTCTGTTTTTACTTTGTAAAGGTCAATGGAAACTGAGCCTGATGGTTTAGCAACGAAATCGACCGCTCCTGATTGCATCGCTTCTATTGTATTTCCTTCACCAATGCGTGTTGTACTCGACAACATAATGACCGGTGTTGGTACTGTTTTCATTATTTCTTTTAAAGCCGTTAATCCGTCCATAATTGGCATTTCGACATCGAGTGTCACAACGTCGGGTTTTAGTGTTGCAATACTTTTGATTGCTTCTTCACCATTTCGTGCAAAGCCAATCACCTCGATGTCTGCTTCACTTTGCAACATATCCTTAATAAATCGTTGCATGAAAATACTATCATCGACGACAAATACCTTAATTTTTTTCATCCACTGTTACCCCCTAAAGAAAAAAAGTTGACGAATTTTTTGTACGAAGCCATTTGATGTTTGATTCGGTATATGGTGTTCATTGCTTATATAGGATGAAACTAATTTTTTCATCGCCCTACTCACTTCACTTTTTTCCTTATAGAGTAAAAACGGGACTTGGGCTGTAACAGCTTGACTTACTGTCCGGTCGTAAGGCAGTGCACCAAGGGTAATACTTTCTTTCTTTAAAAACCGTCTCAACGTCAATTGCAAACGCTCTAACACTTCGATACCTTGTTGATGGGAATCCGAACGATTACATATTAGATAGATGGAACAGTTCCCACCTTGTAGGACAACATGTTTCATTGCTGCATACACATCTGTAATCGCAGGTGGTTCTGGTGTTGTGACGGCAAAAATTTCATCCACACAGTAGAGAAACTTTAAATGAATTTCAGTGACAGATGCACCAAAATCAAAAAAGATGTACTCATATTCTGTTGTCAGTTCTTCAAACTGAGCGATAAATTGTTGCATTCTTTGTTCATTAACTGAAAAGAAGTGGTTTAAACCTGTACCTCCTGAAATAAAATGAAGGCCAAGAGGTGCAGTATACATTGCATCACGCAGCGGTATGCCACGTTCGAAAACATCAACAATACTATATTGTGTGGTTATGCCGAGTAATAAATCAACATTCCCCATCCCAATGTCCATATCACAAATGAGAACCGATTTGCCCTGTTGAGCAAGTGACAGCGCAAAGTTCAAACTCACATTTGACTTTCCAACGCCGCCCTTTCCACTAAGAACACCAATTACTTTCGCACGCCCACTGCTGTGCCTGTTCATTTGAAAGCGTAAACTACTTGCTTGGTCATATGTCATAAATAGTCACCTACTAGAAGTGTAACTAATTCATCTGGACTAGCAATTTTGTAGTCTTCAGGGACGTTTTGCCCATGAGTCAAATATGCTA
>JBOFGC010000566.1:0-2419 GCA_051648945.1 Bacilli bacterium | reverse complement strand
GGCATACGGCTGCCCCACAGGAAAGCGAAGGTCCCTGACGCAGCCTGACCAAACACAAAACAAACGCCCGCGACCAAATTACACTAGTTTTCATAGAAAAAGACACCAAATATACTTTGGTGTCTTCAAATGCTTACTCTGTTTCAGCCATTTTCTTTTTCTTCGCTGCTTTTTCACGTTCGTTCTTGTCTAAAATCTTTTTGCGAAGACGGATAGATTTTGGTGTAATTTCACAATACTCATCGTCATTCAAGTACTCAAGAGACTCTTCTAACGTAAGGATTTTTGGTTTTTTCATTGTTGTCGTCGTATCTTTGTTCGCAGAGCGGATGTTTGTTGCATGTTTTGTTTTGATGATGTTAACATTTAAATCGTTATCACGATTATGTTCACCAACAATCATACCACTATAAACATCTGTTCCTGGCTCAACGAAGATTACGCCACGGTCTTCAAGTGAAAGAATTGAGTAAGTCGTTGAAGGACCTTGCTCCATACTTACTAATACGCCTTGACGACGTCCACCTACTTGACCTGGTGTCATTGGTTGGTAAGAATCATACGCATGATTCAAGATACCATAACCGCGTGTTAACGTCATAAACTCAGTTGTGTAACCGATTAGACCACGTGCAGGAATCATGAAAATCAAACGAACTTGTCCAGAACCGTTGTTGATCATATCAACCATTTCACCTTTACGTGCACCCATTGACTCCATAATTGCACCAGTGTGCTCTTCAGGAACGTCGATTTGAACGCGCTCTACTGGCTCACTTTTTACGCCATCAATGTCTTTAATGATAACTTCTGGTTTTGATACTTGAATTTCATAACCTTCACGACGCATGTTCTCAATAAGGATCGATAAATGTAATTCTCCACGTCCACTTACAATCCACTCATCTGGAGAGTCTGTGTTATCAACACGTAAACTTACATCAGTTTCTAACTCACGACGTAAACGCTCTTCGATTTTACGAGCAGTTACCCATTTACCTTCACGACCAGCAAACGGACTGTTGTTTACTAGGAACGTCATTTGTAATGTCGGCTCATCAATACGTAATAATGGTAACGCCTCAGGCGCTGAACCTTCTGCTACCGTTTCACCAACGTTGATGTCTTCCATACCTGATACAGCTACTAAATCGCCAGGGTACGCTTCTTCAATTTCAATACGTTTTAAACCTAAGAAACCGAATAATTTTGTAACACGGAATTGTTTAACTGTGCCATCAACTTTCATAAGCGCAACTTGTTGACCCACTTTAATCGTTCCACGGAACACACGACCGATACCGATACGTCCTAAATAGTCATTGTAATCAAGCAATGCGATTTGGAATTGCAAAGGTTCTTCGCGGTTATCAACAGGAGCTGGAATATGCTCGATAACTGTGTCGAAAATATGATCCATTGTGTCATCTTGTGCACTTGGGTCTGAATCCATACTAGAAGTACCGTTTAATGCTGAAGCATAAACGATTGGGAAATCTAATTGGTCTTCGTCTGCGCCAAGTTCAATGAACAAGTCAACAACTTCGTCGATTACAACTTCAGGACGTGCTGCTGGGCGGTCAATTTTATTTACAACTACGATTGGTGTTAAATGTTGCTCTAACGCTTTTTTCAATACAAAACGTGTTTGTGGCATACAACCTTCGTATGCATCAACGATAAGTAACACACCATCAACCATGCGCATGATACGTTCAACTTCTCCACCAAAGTCGGCGTGACCAGGTGTGTCAAGAATATTGATACGCGTATCTTTATATTGAATTGCTGTATTCTTCGCTAAGATCGTAATTCCGCGCTCACGTTCTAGGTCATTTGAGTCCATTGCACGTTCAGATACTTGTTCGTTTACACGGAACGTACCTGATTTGTGTAATAATTGGTCAACCAACGTTGTTTTACCGTGGTCAACGTGGGCAATAATTGCTATATTTCGTAAATCGTTTCGTAATTTCAAAGAATTACCTCCTAAATTAAATATGTAGCTATTAACAACTTTTCCATTATAACAAATGGAATCAAGAAATGCTCATTCTTTTACACGAAATTTAAATAAACTTTGCAAATGTCAAATGAAATCGCTATCATTTCACAAAAATATCATCATCCTATTCCCAAAAAAATAAGACGCCTCTGTATATTCTTCACAGAAGCGTCTTTTCATAATCATTTTACGATAAGTTTCTTAAGTTCTTTTTCTAATTCTACTCTCAAATCAAATAGCGGTAGATTTAACTTTTCCGCCAAATTCAAGCGTTGTATTGTCCCTTGATACTTTTCAAACGCACTTGCACTTCCTGCTTTCAATTTCAGTGGACGACCTGTACAGTCCGCAATCAATGTCACGAGTTCGCGTACTGTCGTCGTACCGATACAAGCAACATCAATCGCTCCTTGT
>JBOFGC010000565.1:0-4689 GCA_051648945.1 Bacilli bacterium | reverse complement strand
CCATATTTTGAATGTGGTAAACTCACTTCATGCACTGTTGCGCCAAGTTCTTCAAGTTTCGCAATCGCCTTTTGAACAGCATCACGAACGCCTGCGTCTACACCCTCACCGAAATATTCAGAAGGCAAACCAATTCGTAATCCTTTAATATCGCCTGTTAAGCCTGCAGTGAAGTCTGGCACTTCAACAGGAGCACTCGTTGAATCATAAGGGTCTACACCAACAAGATGTGGGAGCACGTGTGCATTGTCTGCTACTGTACGTGTGATTGGACCGATTTGATCAAGTGAAGATGCAAAAGCAACAAGGCCGAAACGAGATACACGACCGTACGTCGGTTTCAATCCGACAACGCCACAATAAGACGCTGGTTGACGAATCGAACCACCTGTGTCTGAACCTAATGTATAAAGCACTTGTCCGCTCGCAACTGCCGCTGCAGAGCCACCACTCGAACCACCAGGAACTCGGTTTAAGTCCCACGGGTTGTATGTTGGGTGAAAACCTGAGTTTTCTGTCGAGCTACCCATTGCAAATTCGTCCATATTTAATTTACCAACAACAACAGCACCTGCTCCGTTAAGCTTGTTCATTACGGTTGCATCGTAAATTGGATCAAAGTTATGTAATATTTTACTCGCACACGTTGTGCGAAGTCCTTTTGTCACGATATTATCTTTAATGCCCACAGGGATACCTGCTAATACGCTTGAAAAGGCATCACGATTGCTATCAAAAGCGGCTGCTTGTGCTAGAGCTGCTTCCTCATTTAGCGTTAGGAACGACTTCACTTTTCCGTCTACTTGGGCGATACGTTGAAAGGATGCTTCTGTAATCTCTTTGCTCGTAATCTCACCTTTGTGTAGTAATTCACTCAGTTCTACAATTGACGTTTCTAATAAACTCACAGACATTCCCTCCTCTACTCTATAATTGCAGGTACAACAATATACCCGTTCTGATGGTCTGGTGCATTTTTAACGACTTCTTCGATAGGAAGTGGGTTTCCAACAACGTCTTCACGCATAACGTTTTGCAGTTGTAATACGTGTGTCGTCGGTGCTACGCCATCCGTTGGTAATGTATTCAACATTTCAGCGTATGTAATAATTTTATTTAATTGCTCACGGAAATTTTCTGCTTCTTCCTCCGTTACAGCAAGTCGTGCTAAATGCGCAACATGTTTTACTTCTTCAATTGAAATGTTCGACATTTGTTTACCTCCATTACATTTTTTTCACGTTACTGCCTATATTATGTTGATAATAGCAAATATAACTAGTCACATGCAAGGGCCGCACCGTTTATTTACGGAATTAAAAGAATATTTATACTTTCAATCCTTCTTTTCCTATGCTTTTATACAATCCCCCGCCAACAATTGTGCATAAACTATCTCGAAAAAACTCCTAACTCTTGAGGTGTATGCCAATGAAAATTCCTACATTAACAGGAAAAGTAATTTATCGTACAGATGACGGTTATCGCTCTGCTCGCCAAGAATGGAATCGAAGTCAACAGTACTTTCCTCGTATCATCGTTTATTGTTATACAAATCACGACGTTTCGAATGCAGTTTGCTATGCGCGTTACTACAATATTCCGCTACGCATTCGTTCGGGTGGACATAATTATGAAGGTTATTCTACAGGGAATCAAACGTTGATTGTTGACGTGAGTGCAATGAATACACTTGTCTATAATGAATTTTCACACTCCGTTACTGTCGGTGCCGGCGCAACAAATGGCGATGTGTACGGTTTTCTCGGAAAAATGGACATCCCTTTTCCTGGGGGAACATGTCCAACCGTTGGCATTGTCGGTTATACACTTGGTGGTGGTTGGGGACTCACCTGTCGTGCGTTTGGACTAGGTTGTGATAACGTACTCCATGTCACACTTGTTACTGCGGAAGGAAAAATATTGCACGTATCTCAGCAAAAGAATGCCGATTTATTTTGGGCCATTCGCGGTGGTGGAAACGCGAACTTTGGTGTAGTTACATCACTCACATTCAAACTACCGCCTCCTATTAAAAAAGTGACCCTTTGTGAATGGTACATGCCGAATGCAACGCTCCCTGAAATGCGCGATTTTTGGCAAACTTGGCAGCAATGGCTCCCAGAAACAGATCATAAACTCTCTGCCATTTGCTCCCTTTACAACGATGCAAAAGAAGGCACTGGCATTTTTGGTCGGTCACTTTGGCTTGGTAATGAAACAGAAGCTCGCCAACAAATGCAACCACTTCTCCGTACTCTTCGTCTACAATCTAGTTTTACCGAAGAAACATTTCAACAAGCCCTGCAAAAAATAGGTTCCTACTATCCCCCTTATGAATCCTTCAAAAGTAGCGGTCGCTTTGTCTCCACACTTTCAGACCAACAAATCATAGAACTTTTACCTACTCTCTTTCAACGACCACCCTTTTCCAATTTCACCGGCTACTCTCTCTATTCTCTTGGTGGTGCTGTCTCAGAAAAATCATCCGCAGACACCGCCTTTTATTACCGCGACGCGAACTATATGCTTGCTTTTCAAACTGTATGGACACATCCTCTTGCAAAAAAACAAAACATTGAATGGTTTGAAAGGAAATGGCCGCTAGTGCAAAGAAATACTGACGGTGCCTATGTTAATTTCCCCTATGGTGGCTATGAAAACTATATGCAACACTATTGGCATTCTAACGTAGAAAAGTTAAGAGAAATTAAAACGAAATATGACTGCCACAATGTTTTTTCCTTTCCACAATCTATTTCTCCTTATTGAATAATTTACAAAATTTTCTGTTTTTTACATTGATTTATTACCATATAAATGCTATTATTCTAGGAGAATACGTCTATAAATTACAATATCATTTTCCGACTGTGGTTCTTTTCACCCATTTGTTATCTTTTCGGAATGAAATTGCTCAATGTCAAATATTGTAGAGTAACTACAATTGTTATCAAAAAGAGAAAGGAGCTTGTATTGTGCTACGTAAAGAGGTTATACCATTTCAATTCAAAAAATTAAAAATTACGAACCCAGCTCTTCATTTATATGAAAGCGTTCTATTCGACAGCCTTTGGCCAAAAATTTATTCCTACATGCGCATTCACACGCAGCCTCTCTACACGAGTGACATATTATTTTTTCTCTACCAAGAAAAACTACTAGCGTTCACACTTGTTAACGAAGAAGAGCAATTTCGCAGTACACTTGAGGTTTATCTTAAACAACAAGCGCAACTTAGTACTTCAAAAGATGCATATGGCAATCTTCGGTTTGGAATTAAAGCACAGCGCGTTCCGTTTGGCTGCCGCATACACTATCGCATTCACGCACATTCAGCGACATCTACTTTCATTCTTTCACACACAGTTCGTTCCATAATTAAACGCATCAAGCATTTGCAAACTCCATTTTTCACTCCAACTTTGGATGACTACAAACAAACAAACAAAGACATTTTTGTTTTCACATTTTATATCGAAGGTCTTTTCGCAAGTGATCCATCCTTTCATCTCTTCATCGAGAAGTTCCTAACTGAAATTTTTGCCGAAAACTGTATTTGTTGCATAGATAAACTATAATAAGAGATGCGACCTTAACCGTTCGCATCTCTTATTGCTTCTACTAAAATACTAACACCTTGTCCGCCCGCAATGGCGATGCTTGCTATGCCTCGCTTTAATTTCTTCTCTTTCATCGTATGAAATAGTCGTGTCACAAGTATTGCACCACTTGCTCCAAATGGATGACCAAATGCAATTGCGCCACCGCCTTGATTAACGCGTTCCTCTTGTAGATTGAAGCATGCTATCACATCACACACCACAACAGCAAACGCTTCATTCACTTCCCAGACATCAATATCTTCGACTGCTATATTTTGCTTTTGCAAAAGCTTTTGAATTGCTCCAGCCGCTCCAGCACCTGGCAAAGACGGTTCGCCTCCATAACTACATACATCGACAATGCGAAGCGCAAATTCTATTTCCGGTTCAAGTTTCGCACAAAGTAAAACCGCACTTGCTCCATCGTTCCATCCTGACGCGTTCCCTGCGGTGACAGTACTATCTATTCCTTCTACTGCAGCTGCTCTTGCAATCAGTCGCTGATAATTCCGTTCACTGATTCGCACCTCATCTTCAAAACAATCCGGATATACTAAAATTTCTTCTAAGAACGTCCCTTTTTCCAAACTTTGAAAATAGCGTTCATAACTTTTCATTCCCCACAAATCTTGCGTCTCACGAGAAATGTTCCTCTTTTTACTTAATTCATTTGCTGCAGTAATCATGTCCGGGTCACCCCATTGTGGCGGTGTAAATGACGCTCGTTTTAGAAAAGGCGTATGCGTCGCACTTTCCGTACCGCCTGCCACTACCGATTCTGCACACCCGCTCGCAATCAGTGCATAACCATACCGAATTGCTTCTAACCCCGCACCACACTGTTTATCGATTGTCGTTGCGACACATTGTTCTGGCCACCCTGCAAGTAAACTGCTATAGCGCGCGACATTCCCACCAGTTCCGATTATATTCGCACAAACAATTTCATCCGCAAAACGGGCATTTCGACGGTGAATACCACGCAGTACATGCGCAAACAATTCCCTATGATCTCGTTTTGAATGAACACCACCAGAAATGCCAATCGGTGTGCGAACCGCATCGATTATGTATACATTTCTCA
>JBOFGC010000564.1:0-31425 GCA_051648945.1 Bacilli bacterium | reverse complement strand
TGAGAGAGGTATTAATGTTAGATTCAATTTTTGATATGAGCGAAAGTGCTCCAGTGAAAAAGAAAGTGGTTAAGAGTTCAGACGATTTCTCGATTCTTACACCTCGTGAGCATTGTCTAAAGCGTCCTAATATGTACGTAGGCTCAGTGTCCAGTCATCTATATGAAATGTTTTTAGATGGTAAATGGTCATCGGTAACGTATGTTGCTGGTATGTTGAAAATCATGAACGAGTTGATCGATAACTGCGTCGATGAAGCAATTCGTACCAAGTTCAAATATGGCAATAAAATCGATGTACTGATTGATGCTCGTTCGTTTAGTGTTGAAGATAACGGTCGTGGTATTCCACAAGATATCGTGATTGACGGTACAAGTGGCGAAAGTCTGTTGCGTCCTGTTGCTGCATGGACTCGTACGATGGCAGGTAGTAACTTCTCTGACGATGAGAGTCGTGTCACTATCGGCATGAATGGTGTAGGTTCTGCACTGTCTAACTATTTCAGTACGTTGTTTATCGGCGTTACTCGCGACGGCAAGAATCAAGTATCTGTTACGTGTCGCAATAACGGCGAAGAAACCGACGTTAAACAAATTGAATTCAAGCGAAACAAAGGCACGAAAGTAACAATCGTACCAGATTTTGAACGTTTCGGCATGACTCAAATTGATAATATCACTGTTGATGTTATGGAAGAACGAATTCGAAATCTTGCTATTGCTTATCCAGAAATCGCGTTCACGTTCAACAATAAAAAAGTGTCCGGTAAGTTCAAAGAATACGTTAAGCGTTATTCGGAACATGCACTTTCTTTCGAGACTCCTAGCACGTCGTTCTTGATGTTTACTACAGACCAAGGATTCCGTACTAACAGTTTTGTGAATGGTGTTCACACCAAAGAAGGCGGCACTCACATTAACGTTATGTTTGAACATATCGCAGATGCGTTGATTCCTCTTGTTAAACGAAAGTATAAGTTAGAAATAAACCGTGCGCGTGTGAAAGAATGTACTTCTATGGTGTTGTTCATTCGTGATTTCCCTGATGCTAAGTTCGACAGTCAAACGAAAGAGCGATTGACGAATACAGCAGGCGAAGTTATCAAACACGTCGGCGACATGGAAATCTGTAATAAGATTGCTAAACAAATCGTTAACAGCGAAGCGTTGATTATGCCGATTATCGAATCAGCATTGGCGCGTAAGTTAGCAGCAGAACAAGCGGCAGCAACTCGTGCAGAGAAAGCAGCTAAGAAGATTCGTGTTGCAAAACACATTAAAGCGAACGGACTGGAAGACCCAACAGTTAAAACGACTTTGTTTTTAACAGAAGGTGACTCCGCTATCGGTTATCTTGTGAAAGTGCGTGATAAACTAACACAAGGCGGATTCCCGCTACGTGGTAAAGTATTGAACGTATGGGATAAAACTCCTGAGAAAGTTCGTAGCAACAAAGAGTTGTTCGAGATCATGGCTATTCTGAATCTACATATTGGAAAGCCCGCTAACGATATGACTTATGATAATATTGCTATCATGACCGATGCCGATGTTGACGGAACAGGTAGTATTTATCCGCTACTGATTGCGTTTTTCTACAAGTACTGGCCAGAAATTGTACATCAAGGACGTTTGCGTTTTGTTAAAACTCCTCAGTATATTTCTGAAGGCCCTAAGAAAGAAGTTGTGTGGTCTTACGATGGCACTGAGTTTGAATCTCAGACATTCAAAGGCAACTGGAATCATCGTTACATCAAAGGTCTAGGTTCTCTTCGTGAGCATGAATACAAACGTGTAATGCGTGAACCTGTGTTTGAAGTTGTTGACCCAGGCGAAGATGCGACCGAAGTACTTGAGCTACTGTTCGGTAAAGATTCTGAGCCACGCAAGGCTTGGATTCTAGGAAATTAATTACGGGAGCCTTCGGGCTCCTTGTTTCATTTAGTGAAAAGATGGTGTATAATACATTCTGATTTGAGATATAGGAAAGAAAATGAAAGAGACGTTGATCAAAACCACGATGCGCGAAATCTTAAACACCAAAGCGTTAGATTTTGCAAAATATTCCGTAGAAGAACGAGCAATCCCTAGTCTCATCGACGGACTGAAGCCAGTCCAGCGATTCTTCTTGTACTCTGTTATTCAGAACGCACGCACTAAGTTCAATAAAGTAGCTGCCGTATCAGGTCGAGTATCTGAGTTTGGTTATGCGCACGGTGAGACTTCAGCAGCCGATGCAGGTGCGCTTATGGCGAATACGTGGAGTAATAACTTACCTATCGTTGAAGGCGATGGTAACTTCGGTTCACGCATGGTCCAAGAGGCATCAGCAGCTCGTTACGTTTACTGTAAGTTGCATGATAATTATTTCAAGTACTTTAAAGATGAAGAATTTGCACCGGTACATTCTGACCCAGAACATTTGCCGCCACAGTTCTACTTGCCTATTATTCCATACGTTTTAGTTAATGGCGTATTTGGTGTTGCTACAGGATTCCGTACTGATATTCCATCGTATTGTCCAGATAGCGTTGTTGCGTGTGTCAAAGAATACATCCAAACCGGTAAGTGTTCTGAGCCTACATTCAAGCTTCCTGAGTTTCGCGGTAAGATCGTACAGTCAGAAGAAGAAAACTACATGCTAGGCGAATATGAACTCGTCGGTAAGACTAAGTTGACAATCAAGGACATTCCTCATAAGTTTGATCGTGAAGCTTATGTTACTATTCTCGATGATTTAGTTGAGAAAGATGTTATCGTTCGTTACGAGGACCAGTGCGGCGAAGATGATTTCCAGTTTGATGTGACGTTGAAGCGTGATTTCAACACTGATAAAATTATCGAAACGTTCCACTTGCGTCAAAACATTATTAAGAATATAATCTGCATCGATCAAAATCGTGCAGTTAAACCTTATGATAATGCGGCAGATTTAATTAAAGATTTTGTTGACTTTCGTATGACTTTCATTGATACTCGTATCTCTAAGACAATAGAGCGATTAGAGAACCAGTTGAATTTCGCCCGTGCGAAAGCTTCATTCATCAACTATATTATCGGCGATGAGATTTGGATTAAAGGTTCTTCTCGTAAAGTAGTCATCGAACAGATCAAAAATTACCCGAATCTGGTTGACTTTGCTGAGGAACTTGTTAAGATGAATATCTATCACATGACAACAGACGAAATCTCAAAGTTAGAAAAAGATTGCACTAAGTTAGAAAAAGAGTTAAAGTATTGGCAAAAGACGACCGCTAAGAAAGAGTATCTGAAAGACTTAGCAGTTTAATTAACAATGGTGTCGCGATTGCGGCACCAATATTTGCATAGGAAATATTATGAAAATTCATCACGACGATATTGAAATCTTCTCATCTTCCACAGCACAAGAAGATGCATTTCAAATTCTAGCGACTCGCGCCGCGTTTGACATTCTATCAAATAAATTATACTCCAATAAGCCTCGTGCTATTATTCGTGAGTTATCATGTAACGCTATCGATGCAATGCGTGCTGCTGGCACTCTGCACACTCACGATTACGATATTCACTTACCAACAGCACTAGATCCTGTATTCTGGATTCGTGACCGTGGAACGGGGATCGCTCCAGAGAATATCAAAAATGTCTTTATCGTTTATTTTGCATCAACAAAACAAGATTCAAACGACGACATCGGCGGCATGGGTCTAGGTTGTAAATCTCCTTACTCATATTCTAAGATTTTCAACGTAACGTCTTTCTATAATGGCATGCGTTACACATACGAGATGTCAATTGTCGGTGGTGAACCTAAGTCCAAATTAATCTCTACTGTTGAATCCGACGAGCACAGTGGCATTCTTATTAGCATGCCGGTCGAGACGTGCGACAACCATCGTTTTCGTGCAGAAGCAGAATACGTTTTGCGCACATTAGAGAAAGCTCCTAACTTCATCGGAACGTCTGTAGATTTGACTTTCGTCAAGAAAGAACGGTATCTGCCTAGTAGCAGGACGGTGAAATACTTCGAAACAGACCATCTACGTGATGGTCTATACGCACTGATGGCAGGTGTGATTTATCCAATCAAGGACATCGGATACAGTAAGAACCTGAACGTCCTATATGCATCACGTTGTACCGCGGTTGTGTTTGAATTCGAAAACGGTGACCTCGATGTGCATCCTAGTCGGGAAGAGTTGTCGTACGAAGACCGCACAATCGAAAAGTTGAACGAGGTCATCGGCGGAGTGGACGATACACTATACGATGAAATCGTTAAAGAATACGTCGAAATCGACGACCCTCGTGTCCTGTACCGGAAGATTTGCTCGGAAGTGCGTATCCAGACTCTACGGACCGAGATCATCAATAATTATATCATCCGCGGAAAGACGCTAAGTGAGTGGAACACACTGTATCGTTGGGATGAACAGAAGTCGTTGGGGATGCGTCGACTTGAGCGGACAAACAACGTCACGCGTATTCGCTATCTAGACCGACACAACACGAAGTCGAATAACTACGCGCATTTGAGCAACAGTCGCGGATTAATTGTGCTTGTTATGGACACAAAGAATCAATCGTATGTTAGTTTCTATAACTATCTCGTTGACACTAATACAATCGATACATCAGAAATGGACGTGGTTGCGATTCCTAACGCATCAGAAGCGTACGCAGTTCAGAAAATCGGCACACTGGAATCAATGTTTGAGTTCAGTCCTAGTATGCTGAAAGTGATGAAACTTTCCGATTACGCAACAAAAGTTCGCGATCACGGAAAGACACTAGGCAAGATTAAAGCAACAGTAACGAAATCACTTGAGTACACACTTAATGAAAATAGCCATCGTACGTATCTAACGACGCGAAATACGCAACTAACAACAAAAGATCTGGCAGAAAAAGAATTTTACTATTGCAATCTGTACTACGACGATATGACAACGAAAGATGGTAGCCGTACGCTTTCGCGAGATCTCGTTATTGTCGCGATGAAATTATTGGGAATCGACACCCTATACGGCATTCGTAGTAAGTACTGGAAAGCAGCAGACCGCGGAACAGGCATTAACATTATCGATGCACTTAGTGATTATATCGCGGATACAAATGGATATCGCACGGCAATGAAGAGTTCGAGTCATCGGTTATCCGGTATCGTTAAGATGATTCACCAGACACGTGAACCGTTGTTTAATCGTGCATTTGGATTAACTCACAATTGGAACAACAAGAAACGAACGTTGACTCCGCTGGACGAGGCGTACCGGATGCTAACTACGAACACTCACGTACTGTCGGCAGACGCAAAGAACCAAGTGCAGAAATACAAAGGCGCAGTGCGGGCGCATGAAATGAAATGTTCTGAAATCGAGGCGAAATTGTATTCTCGTTATCCTCTGATTTATGCCGTTCTTCGGAAACAACGAAACAACGACGAACACGAAATCGATAGTGTTTATGTTCCTGAGATAAAAACGCTTGTACTGAACCACAAATAGTAGTATTATACAAGGGTTAGCCGATTAGCTAACCCATTCATAGAAGGAAATGAAAATGACTAAAGTTAAGTATGACGCACTAGAAGTTCTGAAAGATATCTCTACTATGCCAACGATTGTTTCTGTTGCTAAGAAACACGGCATTTCTGAGCGAACTGTTCGTCGAATTCGCGATGCGAATCCTGTAAAGAAAGTAAAAGAAAAGAAACAAGAAGTTAAGCCGGTTGTGACATATGAGGCGACTTACGAATGGTCAGCAAGCTCCAAGCACATCACAATTTACAAAAACGGTCATCCTATCACGGTCAACAACTCACACATCAACTTCAAAGAAGCGTTGAAATGTGTGCTCGACAATAAACCGGACGTAGCGTTGGCTCTGATTGACATCAAAACGATTGTTAAGAATATCTGCCAAGGTAAAGTGAAAATCGAAAACGACGTTGTTATGTATGACGACATCAAGATCAGCAACGGACTAACCGATAAAATCGTACGTCGTATTCAGGACGGAGAAGATGTTAGTTGCTTGGTTAATTTCTTCGAAAAGTTGATGGAGAATACTTCTCGTCGTGCTGTGTATGAGTTGTTCGGATTCTTAGAACACAATGACATCGAAATCGCAGAAGATGGTGATTTCATCGCGTGGAAACGAGTTAACAAAGACTACACCGACATCTACACCGGTAAAATCTGCAATCGTCCAGGCACAACAGTAAGCGTTAATCGCTGGGAAGTAGACGAAAACCCAGAACAGACTTGCTCGTTCGGTCTTCACGTGTGTGCAAAATCGTATCTATCCCATTATGCATCACATAAAGGCACGATTTTGCAAGTGAAAGTTAATCCGAAAAACGTGGTAGCTGTGCCAATCGATTACAACAACGCAAAAATGCGTGTCTGTGAATATGGCTCTCTTAAAGATATGAACACACGTAACCCATCTGATCTATAATATCAATAGCGGGTCGAAAGGCCCGCATAAGGAAGAGATTATGTTTCAAGCTATCGCAATTGAGTACATCGAAGAATTAGGCGGAGTTGTTCTAGACGAAGAACATTTTCAGATTAACGATATGTTGTATAAGTATGAGGATAACCCGGAACATTACGACTTCACGATTATGCCTGAACCATTCGACGAATGCGACGACGATATTTTATTTTTCTCTTACACAGATTTGGGCAACTTAGCATCATTTCAAATCAAACATGCGATGTTAGATTACTTTGGGATGACACGAAATGAAATATGATTTTTATAGTCCGATTTTAGTATCGAAGTTATACCGAACTATGCAGGGTTGGTGGTGTAAAGCATATGTTATTATGTTGTTTCTTATCCAATACGGCAAGTCCGATATGACCGAAGCGTATAACAACACGATTGATGTTTTCTTTGTCTGGGTCGCAGGTTCACTCGTCATCGAGTTAGTAATTTACGCATTACGAACTCACAAATTAGAAGAAAAGTTCAATCATTGGTCCATGATTGTGTGTATGGCTAACGAGAAAGACGAAACGAAAGCGTTGAACATCATGACAGATTTCAACACAAAAGGCGACGAACTAGAAAAGGCAAAAGAAAAGTACGACGAATCAGCAGCAACGCTTGCGAAAATAACAATCGCAATGTCGTGTATGTTTGCTCTAGTATTTTCTATAATTTGTATGATTCGAGGTTGACACACACCGAAACATGTAGTATTATATCACCTCAATAACAAAAGGCACACAGTATGGAATTTTTTAAAGACATTTACCGACTGATTTTCAGTCCTTGTAAACAAAAAGACGAT
Source organism: Bacilli bacterium (assembly GCA_051648945.1). Lineage (GTDB taxonomy): Bacteria > Bacillota > Bacilli > JBOFGC01 > JBOFGC01 > JBOFGC01. Next base: position 24,138 of record JBOFGC010000564.1, on the reverse strand, counting down.
AATAAAGTCGAAGAACTCGACGACATCGTATCTGGTATTAATAGTCAAATTATTAAGTTGACAAAACGTGTAGAAAAAGATAATATCAGTATCGAACAGAAAACAAAACAACAGGAAGAGTTAGCTGCACAAAAAGTTAAACTCACTACTGACATCGAGCGCGCTACGCGAATCAAATCACGTTTCGAAGAATCTATTAAATAAGGAAATAAATTATGTGGATGGTTTTTATTATTGTTGCTCTTGTTGCCGTTTCTATGGCAATTTATGAAACGATTCTGAAATCGGAGGACGACACAACAACAGACCGGGTCATGCAAACAATCATCGCTATTCCGGTTGTTCTATACACCGCATACCAAGATCTAAAAGCGAAAATCAAAGAAAAGAAAAGTCAGGACTAATTGAAAAAGCCTAGCAGAAATGCTAGGCTTTTCTTGCATTTGTTTTTATTCCATGTATAATAAATGCATAATTTGAGAACGCATTAGGAATAAAAACAAATGAGCAACCAAAAACTAGAACTAGCAAAAGACATTATCGCATTCGCATCTATTCTATCTAAGTTCGGCGGTGATAATATCCTAGAAAACCAAACTCTATTAGTAGAAGCATTAAACGTAGCTGGATTCCGAACTCAGACAGGCAAAGAATTTACCAAGATGAGCTTTCGTAATATGTTCGAGCGACTAAGTGCATCCGATCGTCGAGAGCTGATGCACGAGATCACACAATCGAATCGCTCATCCGATATGGTCGCGGTTATGTTTGGAAAATAAAAAGGGAGCCTTCGGGCTCCTTTATTGTACGTTTATTCCTATGAATCTAGCAGCTTGTCGACATTGAGAAGCGTATTTCTTTCGATCTATGTCTTTCGGTTTCTCTCTCCAGTACATACTAACCGAACCGTAATATGAACCACGAGAGTTGTATATAGGACAAGAATAAAGAAAATAATCTGACTCTGTTATTTTAGCTACCGAATCTTTTGGTCCAGATGACATAAATGGAATACCCATTATATGGTCCATGTACTCAATAGATGTTCTATCTACTCCTACGTCTTTTAAATCTTTGTCTTGTACCGAGTCTGGCAGAGTGCCTTCGTAATAAACAAGATCTGCAAAGTGGTGAAGATTTTCTGGTTTATAAACCCACACTCCTACCATCTGTGGCTTAATGGTCGAGTACAAAATCTGAGACTGATTCTTGATAGCCGCCTCATATTGTACGTTCCTTAGATTATCTTGTGCGACAATATAAGCCTCATGCGTTCGTGTTGCGCTAAGTTCTTTGAAATACTCCGATATAGGACCGACGTTAGTTAACGCAGAAACAAACGAGATTAGGAATACAACGGTCAATAACTTACCAGGCGAAACTCTTCCGTTATCGTCTGTTACCATAGATAACAATCCGTTAAGAATTTGTTGCATAGCATTTACGTCCAATTTACTCATTTTAGGTACCTTAACACCAAATAAAAAGGAGCAAAATCGCTCCTTTTATATTTATTTAGACTTCAACTCATCGATCTCGGCTTTAAGTTCCTGAATTGCGCCGATTAATGTAGCAATCAGTGCATAAGGTTTCAGAGATTTCATGCCATTTTCATCGGTATTAACTGCTAATGGAATGATTTCTTCCACGTCTTGTGCGATTAACCCTATTTCTCGGAATGTATCTTCTGACTCTAATGTTGCTTTCTTGGTGTATTCATACGGTTTAAGGTTTAATACTTTATCAAGGTTGCTAGTTAGTTCAGTTAAGTCTGTTTTCAAACGAGCATCAGATCTGATGTACACGTCGTTAAAGCTGCCGTTTCCGTCGCATTTCCATTCGCCGTTAGAAGACAAATAGGCCCCAGCATCCGTTCCATTTGTGGTTCTTGATTTATTGATCATAAAGAACCCGAAATGTGAGTTGCCTAAACCGCCGACCATGAAATATCTATCTGCGTGTTCTTGACGAACAATGACTCCGGCAGAAGAAGTGTTTACCGCACCGGTAGACTTAAAGCAACTCTTGTGACTTCTCATGTCTAACCACGAAGTCGAACTCTGTTTAACTTCGATTCCGTTATCTGGTATGAGAATTTTAGTTCCGTATAACGTCGTTTCTGCGATGTTATCGCCGACTCTCATGTGTCCATTCGATACACTTCTACCGATCAATGGGATATTAGTTCTACCCGGAATAATCGACCATATTCCAACGTTGCCGCCACTATCATATAGATACGTATGTCTACTTTCTCGAACGACTCCAGTATGTGGCTCGCCGCTGTCATTGACTGCCATGACCTTTCTGAAATTGACATCGTTGCCAGTTCCTAGTCCAAGATCGGATGGACTCGGTTTATTGCCAGCAGAATAAACACGATTACCTTTCTCGAATAAATTCCTATTAACGCTAAAATCGACTCCGGATATAGTAGCGGCATATCCCCATTCGTTTTTATGATTCCACATATAAATGTTGCCGTTAGCATGAACACCAACACCAGGATATTGATTCGAGTCAGCAGGTCTACCCGCCGTCGTTATTGCTACATTATCAGCGCCAACAAAATTACATTTCCAATTAGATTGTCCGAGGAATGGCGTTGAGCCTTCGATAGACGATGCATAAAAGTGTCCGTCTGTTTGTAATCGTTTGTTGCTACTGAACCAAGAGAATGCGGTAAACTTAGATCCAGTACTATCTTCTTGTAATCTGATATTATTTCCATCAGCAACAAAATAATATTTCTTACCAGTATCCGTTTCGTTGAACGTTAAACACGGACTGCCGCCTTCTAACTCTAATGGACTATTCGCGTTAGAGTTTATAGTTTTAAACCCTTGATGGAAAATCTTATCAGTGCCAATTCTCCAATCGGTGCCACCATAACAACGAATGCCTGTCCCCCATTCATAGTTTTTATTTGCACCAATACGAACAACCTCCGAGTATTTACCCGCGGTGTTAGTAGAAAGTGTCAAGCCTTGTTGTTCTGTTGTGTGATAGTAGGTAATAGCATTGGTAGTTTCTAACGAGTTGCTGATTGTTAGCTTACCAGTCATCGTATCGCCGGCTTTATTTACCACACCTAGATCGTCAGGAGTTGGTTTTCTTCCGGAGTGATACACTTCATACGCTGAATTCCATGAGGAATTATTACCAGCTCGGAAATAAAGCCTGTTGTCGGCGGTAGTATTAGTGTGACTACTAGAAAATAACTGCCATGATACGTAATTACTTTCCCATCCCTTGACTGTAATTCCAGAATACCATTCGCGATTAGGCATACCTTCATTATTGAACCACGCCGTTAACCGTTGGTTGTCGAAGAAATTGGGGTTTCTAACTTCGCCACGAACATCTAGAACTCTTAGTTTGCCGAGTTGATCGACTTCTGATTTAGTATAAGCATCAATATCAGCCGGAGTTGGTTTAAACCCTTCATGATAGAATTTGTAACTCAACTTTGTTGGGTCGGTATCACCAGCAGCAGATGTTCTGTATGATGGGACATTATTACTGAAGCTGAAGATATGAGATGGTTGAGCGTTATTGTATTTTTTCCACACGCCATCATAATATGCGTTTGTACATAATGCCGACCCGGTATGACCAGTAACAAATGCAAATCCCTCAGGTGCATCAACTGAGAATAAATCGTTTCTGTATGTATTAATCTTACCGGTGTTCGCTTCTAATACAGTGCCAGTAGCGACTGTAGACTTAATAACCCCCTTAGATTCGAGGCGCAATGATTTGACATTATTGGTGTAGTACCCACTGCCCTTATTAAAATTTTCTAAGATTATGACTTTAGTCCCATAATCAGAGGCACTAGGCTCTTCAGAGAGACTGATACCGGCTTTAAGTGTGGTTGTGCCCCAGGGAGTGTCTTGCCCATAGGCTTTGACATTTGACCTATTTCCCACCCTGACGACAACAGGGAATGCCCTTGCCTCAACGTAAAATACTACAAAATTGACACTCTCAGCGCCAGTGATAACAGAGTGAATGGCCCTCTCATCCGTGTTGTACATGGAAAATTGACCCACCGCATAACTACTTTGGTCTGACCACCCACCCCCTCTAACAATACCATCAAATGAACAGTTGTTCATTGGGTCAGACCCACTGGAACTCCTAGTATTGAGATAGACACGCTGTCTATTACCAATTTCAGAGATTACTAGTGGGTAGAATTTACCATCAACAACACCAGCAGGGGCATCAATGATAATAACTTGTTCAGCTTCTAATGTATTAGGCAATGCGCCAATTGCATCAGGTGTTGGTTTATTTCTAGTGTGATAGATATCACTAGCAATTTCATTAGTCCAGTATTGTATCTTATTACGACCGACGCGAAGATAATCGGTGATTACATTTCCGCCGTCGGCTGTGCCGCCGAAAATGAATTCGCCCACTGTAGCAGAAGTAGCCATAACTGCTTTATGTGTACTAGCACCAACTCGGACTTGCGATGTATCAGTGTTGCTACCGAATACGTTCAATCGACCAGTCATAACGTCGCCGGCTTTATTAACGACACCTAACTCATCAGGAGTCGGTTTATCTTTTGTTGTGTATACTTTATTGCCGTCTAGCGTTAATGTCCCACCAGTGTATTGGAACGGCATATTACCGGTGTTCCAAATCATGTTGCCACCGATAAGAGTACCCGACTTTAAATTTGCCATATCAAACCCTTATTGTTATATTACTGTATTTATAAGAAAAGGAGCCCGAAGGCTCCCTTTTAATAGTCCCAAGCAACTGGTGTGCCTGTTCTCCAATCCACGTGAATGAACCCGTTTCCCCACCCAATGCCAGTAGCGCCTAAAGCCAACGCTTCTTTGATAATCAGATAACGATGATTACTACTATCAAATCTGATATCAACCGCTGTGCCTTTGTTATGTTGGCCTGGTGTTGATTTCTTAGCTTCGACTGGATGCTTTGCACATCTGTAAGCAGAAGTTAAAACTAATGGACCGAGTTTGTCTCTCATCTTTTGTAGATTATCGACTACTTTCTTTTCCATTTTATGTGGTTTACTTCGATTACAGACATCACACTTACAACGAAATTCCTTTGCTGAGAAGTTTTTTGTACTATATTCCATAATTGCCTCTTAATATCCGACTTCGGATTCTATACCAATAATACGTCTAACCTGTTCCTGACCGCCGCCTATATGACCTTTGTAATCTCCAGAAATGAATCTCTGAATCACTTGAATAGAGACGTTATCTCCTGTGCCAACGAGATCCTTGATATAGTACGCTTGTGCCCATTGTCCTATGCCGCCTGCCCCATCTCCCGAAGTGTTGGCATTGATTCGTGTGCTGTCGAGTAATACGCCACCGGATGCATTTTTTATAATCCATCGAATATGCACAAACCCAGCGGGTCCATTATTTTGGTGAGATCCTACCGTACTTGCCCAAACTCGGGCGCGCAGTCGAGTTGTTCTAGGTATATTATTCCAAACGTTGGATATATTTCCTGTGTCGTAGCTCCAGCCGTACTGTGAAGTTGTTGCGGAGCCAGATAAGTAATACGCAGGTTTTGAACGTTTTCCTATCATCTCGGACATCCAACCAGCAGCGCCTAGTTTCAGCGACGTGCGAGCTTGTGCCATCCAACGTTGACCGGTCTCAGAAACAGCGGATGAGCCTACCCATCCACTGGCAACAGACCTAGAATCAACCGAAATTCCTCCCACGTCCTCAATCTTAGGACGATGCTCGCCGCCATAACAAACATGATTTTCTTCTGACATTATTTGTCTCCTAAAATTGCATCCAACTCTTTCTTGGTTTTAATAACATCTAAGTCTGCTAACGTTTTAGCTGCGGTAGTCACTTTCAATGCTTTCTTAGAAGCTTCGAATAACTCGTTAGTGCGATATGCTTTTTTCTCAGCTTTGTGATAATTCACTAAAGCGGATTTCTCCGCTTTCTGGTCTTGCTTCATATCTTGAGGAATAGCACAACCTGTTAACATAGCGCCTGCTAATAAAACCGCTAATACTTTTTTCATTTTGCTTCCTTAAGCTTATTGACTTCTATAGTAAGTTTATTTATTAGTTGTTGTTGCTCTTTAACTGCTGCAACCAATAATGCGTTTACCGCCGAGTTAGAAATTGTTTTTAAAGTAGTAGTTTCGTCTGTATTAACAGCTTCCGGTAATACTTTTTCCAATTCCTGAGCAATTAGACCAAACTCTTTTTCGGTATATTCAGTAGCATCGAGTGATAACTTTTTATCATAGTGATATGACTTGAGTGTTAACACTTTATCTAACGCGTTAGTTTCTTCGACCAAGTTTGTTTTCAACCGAGCATCAGACCTGATATACACGTCGTTAAAGTTGCCGTTTCTGTTTGCGGTGAAATCGCCCGCTTGCACAAACTTAAACGTGTCGTCGCTGCCAACATGTAGATAGACCATAGCGTTATTGTTGCCGGCATCATGTGCGTCCATCGCTGCAAAATGACGTTTTCCCCATGTTGTAGCTTTCCAAACGGCGTACGCTTGGTTGGCAGCATTCGGACAATCGACTTGCAGCGCAGGTGCACGCGCTCTCCAACTAGCAAATGACCCGCCTTGTGATTCGCCACGGAAACAAAATTTATCTTCGCCGGATTGAGCAGCGCCGATGCGTAATGGTTTGTTGAAATAGAACATAGGCCTGTCTGTGTATAGATGAGCAGCGCCTGTGTCTTTCGGACCAATATCTATATATCCGTATCCTTTACCGCTCTGAAATCTCATTGAGCTATCAGATTGAACATCCATCCTGTTATCATAGTCTAGCGTGGAATCGTTGTAATGAAAATCGGCATATCTGCCGAGTTCAATCACGCCGTTACTTGCGATTTTTGGAATCTTATTAATAACAGCCGCCCATGTTCCGGTTGTATTAACATCACTAGCAGGAACAACACCCAACTCGGCAGCAGTAGGTTTATCTTGTGCGTGATATATTTTACTCTGACCTTGATACACGCCGTTCGAATCGAATCGATACGTCGTCATTCCCCAGGAAGTACCATACTCAAATCCTATGCCTCTACCATGAGCCTTACCGGAAGAGTGAGCACAGTGAATCATGAGCGATGGAAGTTTCTTTCCGTCTACATCATATCCGGAGTTCGTTCTATAGAATCCTGAATAGTCCATATTTCTCAAATCGGAATCGTCTGCCGAGTTAGCGGTGCGCATTAAGAACGGAGCGTTGAACTGAGTTTTTGTGTTCATTGCAACTGCACCGGCAACATCAGCAACACCGGGTTTGAATCCTTGATGATAAACTCTATAATTCTGAGAATCACTACTAACTAAAACATTACCATTGTTTGTTTGCAAGTATAGATTGCCGATGCCTTGCCTGTTTCCAAAATAAACGGTGTCTGTTCCGGCATTAATAATTTGTTTATTACTATGAGTGAGTGTGTTGTGTCCGATAATACCAGTGACACTCAAAGCGCCTGCAATAGAAACCGCGTGCCCGAAGGAAGTTGCTCCGGTTCGGACATTAATCGTGAATGGTCTCAAACTATTCCAAGTGCCATCCTCGGCTTGACCTTCTTCGGTAAACATCAAGTATAAATTACTGTTATCGTTCCGGAAGAAAGAACCAACTCCGCTACTCTCTGTTGTTGGAACAATACGAAACGCATTGCTTGTATGTGCTCGTATTTCTCCTGTTGTTTTCAATTTACCGGAAACCTCAGCGATGCCGCCTGGGTATAATTTTAATCTCGTAGAAACTCCGGACTCAACAAAAGAAAGACTAGACGAGCTTCCTTCGATATGCCATTGCTTATTCGATGCGTCTGTTTCTGTGAGTTTAATATGCGAATGAGATGCTTGTATTTCTAACGGACCTGTCATAACGTCGCCGGTCTTCTTCAATGCTCCAGCGATATCCGCGACTGTCGGTTTATTATTTGGCGTATAAGCGATATCGACAATCGGTTTCATCGTCTCGATGTCTTTCTGGTTTTGAATAACTTGGCCCGATAACGAGCCAATGCCTCCAAAAATGTCTTCTAAATTTAAATCTGCCATTTTGTTACCTTATGCGATTTTGGTTTCTATCATTTCCATCCTAGCTTTCAGTTCTTTGATTGCTTCGGTTTGCGCTGCGATGATAGCCATCGAGTCTATGAATAATCTATACTCAGGGTCGTCTTTCGTTTTGACGTTTATTTCGGTGACCGCTTCCGGGATTATCGATTTAACATCTTGGGCAATTAAACCGAGTCGAGAGTTCCGGTCGCCGTCTTTATATAAAAAGTTGGCAGCGTTCAATCCGCATACCTTATCCAAATAACTAACAGAACGACTAGATTGATTCACATAACGAATATTTTCTTTGAAACGGGAATCTGAACCAACCTTCCATCCACTTGTAGCAAACCCTTCACCTGTGGATGCATTCAGTATGATCCTTGCAGCACCTGCGCCTGTAGTGCCGGTCGTGTACTTTAATGCGCCTGAGTTAACCTTCTCCCAGATCCAAGAAGAACTAATGTGCTCTCTCATAGATCTGATATTAAGGTCTTGAGCCGCACCCACGCCGCCGTTATGGAATATATGAGACTTACTACCAGAAGCAGGACACGAATGTGTGAACACCAGTTGACTGGTAGCATAGATATTATAATTTCCAGCGTCTAAGTAGGTATCGCCGGAGCTTTTATTTCTGTAGATCATCCTGATACTATCTTTACCTGGAGTATTGACGTAGAGACCTTGACCAGTTTCACTACTATACAGGTACACTCTGTCACTAATATTATTATCTCTCATCACTCCAATGTTTGGCTCTTGGCCGCCGTCCGACGTAATCGTTAACTTACCTTGAATACGGTCGAAAATAAATCTAGGAGCATCGTAATTCGAGAAAACTAAACCTTTAGTTGTATCAGTTCCTCCGAATCTGTATCTCAAGTAGTCGTCTTTATAATCAATTAACGTCGCAGAATTATCGGAAGGATTATGCAAACTAGCCATGATCCCATCTCCGCTTCGGATTCTAATAGCCGAGGTAAACTCGGCGTTATTTTTGTCTGCTTTCGTGCGGAACGCGTCTGCTGTTAAATTTGCGTTACTCATTTTTATTCCTTATATCCCGCCGGGATTTTTAGCTATCGTCATATCGATCATGATCCATGCAGTAATACCAGAAGGGCCTGTCAGAAGGACCTCGGAACTAGAAGATCTAACTGCTTCGATATAATTGGATTGGAACCCTCCGCCAGTATTGCCTAGGCTTGATATAATCGGGGTGTACGGAGACATTAAATAGTCGTTCGTCGGATTCTTAATTTTGAGAATATCTCGAACTGTCGATGTACTACTTCTTCTGATGATACATTTTAAATGGATTTGGTGTTCAGTTTCCTGCATCATTCCGTCACTGGTAGTGATTGACCATCCGTTAATACCCTCAAACCGAGACAAAAACTCAGGAGTGTTGGCGTTATACCATTTATTCATCGGAATCTTGGTATTCAGACTGTTAACATCAGATTTTAATTTCTCGATGTCAGTAACAGCTTGTCCGAAATTAGCTACACCTGTGTTAACAACACCATGAAACAATCGGATGCACCAACAACCAGCGGCGTTAATCATTCGATTTTCTTCGGCAGTTGGTACTGTACGACCAGCGTCGAATGTCATTGCATATGTTGGGTTGGATGAACTGGTCTCTGTTGCTGGTAGATTAGGGTATGTTTTCGTCCCCTTTTTGAACACTCCGTCCTCATATCCAGCAGCAACACTAACCCCCACCCCCGTTCCAATGGAAAATGCCCCATTTAGATTACGAATAGCATCGCCCTGGATAGTACCTTCACTCGCAGCGTTCTTACCATCACCACGCAATACCATAGAACCGATTGCGCCATCCGACTTGCCGTTATAATCTGGGATTCTGAAATTAGTACTATCTGACCCCATTGTATAAGAAGCGCGTTTCGCCGGAGTAGATAACCAATCAGCATCAGAAACAGTAGGAACTAATGCGCCTTGAATTCCTATGAATGCGTCTGGGTATGTAGATCTAGTGAGTAACTGACCGTCTGCTGGAATTAGTCCACTAGGAACAGTAGAACGTTTTGGCCACCATTCAACAGAGAATAACGGTTTAGCTAATTTTCCTTCTAGATTATCCAGGTCTTGCTTTGATGCCATTCCGCTAAATGAGAACGTAGATAAATTCAATACGAAATATTCATCGCCGTTAACCGCAGGAGTATTAACGACAATTTTATTTTGACTGTTAATATAATAATCAGTATCAGGAACGAGCATAGACCCGTTCTTGACTAATAATGTTTCAACGTCTACAGTAATAGGCAGGGTTGTTTCCCCGCCTGCTGCTCTGAACATCGATTGTTTAAATGCCCTTAACGAAGGGTCTATTCCTAAATATGCCATTTTTGTTCCTATTATTTCCAGCGACCGGTTGCTCTGTAGCTTGTGTGGGCTCCTAAACTCGGATTTGCTCCTAGAGCAAAGACTGAATAGTAGAAAGAGCCTGTATTGACCACTCTAACACTTTGCATGACGAAGTTTGAATCATTAGAACCTCGTCCTCCTTGCATTTCAATCACAGGATTTTCAATAAACTTGTGAGGAAATGTAACTAATATTGGGTCAGACACCGAAAATGGTGGTACAGATATATGTATTCTATGAGACTGACTTCCGGTATATGTGCATTCTAATCTTCCATCTGAGTGCTTCACCCAAGACCCGTTCTCATTAGAACCTATCTGCGGCATCAATTCCGCGATTTGCTTTCTTAACTCGATGTTCTCTTGAACCAACCCGCCGAAATTAGCCATGCCTTCGTTTTCAACATATCCCGCTGCTTTGATTGCGAACTCTGTAGAGTATTTAACTCTTACTGCCCAGCAGCCGGATGTGTTGAGTGGTCTGTTTTCTTCTGCTGTTGGGACTGAACCAGAAGCGTTGATTCTAAGGATACGATATGCAGTTGTAGCTGTAGTGCCTGCAACTATAGCGGCCTTTCCAGTGCTAGTAACACCCGAATAGTTAAAAGCCCCAGTAGCAGCGCCAAACATCCCGTTTTGCTCACCTGTGCCATGTAGTGTAGCTGAACCAGAGATCTCACGAATAGCATCACCTTGGATTAACCCAGACTGGCCAGAATTCTTACCATCACCACGAACGAAAACAGAACCCAACGAACCTTCAGATTTACCATTCATATCAGGGACGCGAAATGTGGTAGAACCATCACCGCGTGTCCAATGCGTACGAGTGTTTTTATCTTTGATCCAGTCAGCTTCCACTTGCCAATGCATGACTTGAGTATCGAGAAGAGCAGTCACCGCTGGATAGTCGACTCTATTATAAATTTCCCCGTCTGCTGGCAAGAAATCAGGATCAATAGATTGACGCTTAGGGAACCATTTAACGTCACCAATGCGATATTCATGTTCGCGCAATGGTAACGTTTCTGTTCCTAGATACGCATAAAGATCCGGGAACGTTTGACGACTATAATTAGTGCCATCAGTTTTTAAGAAACTGCCTTGAATCTTTCCTATCGGAAATTCAACGATAGTGCCGACGCTAACGCCGGACACCTCACTGACCACAACAGGAGTTGTATTAACACCTAAGTAAGCCATTATCCCTCCAATTCCGACATGCTAAGAAATACATCAGCAGAAGCATTTACACTCGATTTCATAGAAATCTTGTCGCCTGGTTTTAATACGACCTTTTGCTCCAGTCCAGAAAAACTAAAAGACGCATTAGGTGGAACTGCAACGCCTTTCAGGATAGAGATATTAGATCCTGAGGTTTGCACAACAATATCAACACGGATCAATTCCGCGACAATATTAGCGATGTTCCCACCTAACACGATCCCGTTCTTTCCTGCTGGAGTTGTATATATAATAGTTTCTGCGGTGCCTAGTCCAGCTTTAACCGCATTAGTCAATAGACTCATTTTAAATCCTTACATAATCAGTGAATATACAAAAGCTAGATTTCTAGCAGCGTTTACTGCTTTCGCTGTTGCGTATAAATTGTTTACTCCATCATCAGGAGCATCCGTCTTTCCGATATTCTCAACCAACGGCAATCCCACGTCGGTTTTTGTTGGTTTATTTCTAGTGTGATAGATATCACTAGCAACTCCATTAGTCTGATACTGTAGGCTATTGCGACCGATTCGGATGTAATCAGTGATGTTATGACCGCCGTCGGCTGTGCCGCCGAAAATGAATTCGCCTGCCGTAGAAGAAGCAGACATCACGGCTTTGTGTGTACTAGAACCAACTCGGACTTGCGACGTATCGGTGTTGCTGCCGAATACGTTCAAGCGACCAGTCATAACGTCGCCAGCTTTATTCACCGCTCCGGTTATATCCGTTATCGATGGTTTGAACCCTTGGTGATATATTCTATTAGCGCCGTTAGCATATAACTCGCCATTAGATTTTACCTTCATCCAATTAGCGGTGGACGTTGTTCCGATGTAGAAGTTATCGAGTGTCTTTTGGATGCCGTTCCACGTCGCACCAATCGTTCCACCTAAGCTGCCGTCGTCGTTCATGTATTCTAACCCAGCACTCATTGGACCAGAATTAGGACGAATGAATCTCAACTTACCCGTTTGCGAATCGACGTTCAGCGCACCAGTTAAAGCTCCTCCGATCGAATGCAAGAAGTCGTTGACTCGAATAGCTCCGTTCTCACCGACACCATCTACAATTTTCCAACCGTCGCCGACTTTACTGAAAACTAATGTACAATTCTCTCTATCCATTTTAACTCGGTCGCCGTTGTATCCAGCGATGTAAAATGGATTCAGATGCGCTTTGCCGGATGCATCGCCAATAACAACATAGTCAGAATCTCTAGCGTCGGCAGGCAACGTAACAACTATGCCTGCTATGTTTGTGTCTACTAAATATCCTTTACCTTTTTGTGCGGTCAAACTAGCTTTAACGATAGTGTACTTGACTTTACCTGAACCGATTGTCTGCCATTCGGCTCCGTCGTAACCTTCGAACGTAACTTCGTCTGTATTAAAGCGCATGTCACCAGTTACACCAGTCGATCTCTGAGCAGTTGTTCCTGATGGTAGCTTAACTGATGACTGGTAGTTAAGGATGAGCTTACCAGACATGGTGCCGCCGTCCAGTGGCACTCTCGTATTCACTTGACCATCAACGTAATCTTTTCGGGTTAATGCGTTTGTCGCATTAAGTTGGTCTGTTCTAGAAACAGGATTGATTAGCTCCAATCGACTATCATCGGTCGATGCACCCTCGAACCATCTCCAAACTAATGTATCATTAGTCACGCCAGTCGTGCCTCGGTTCAATCTGAACCCTTTGCCGTCGGCGACAAATATATAATTCTGGTTACCGGAATCAGTCTCGGTGAATGTTAATAGGGGAGACGAGTTGCTAATCTGGATGTTTCCGTTAGCATACAATTTACCGGTCATCGTATCGCCGGCTTTATTTACCGCTCCAACTTCGGCAGGAGTTGGCTTATGTGCTTCCGAATAGATTTCTTTATCATTGATGAATAGTCTGTCGTTCTCGACTCTCAATGGCATGTTACCTGTGTTCCAGATAAGATTACCGCCAATAAGAGTACCTGACTTTAAATTTGCCATATTTATTCCTTCTTTGTATATATTTAGATCTGGAGCGATAGCGACAGAATTTGTCTATGTCTATTCTATATACTTATTATAGAAACAAATGAACAAAATTATAGAATATTAAAATCTGTTGCGTAGCAACAGAACGTAGTTTTGTCTTTGTCTATACTATATAACTATTATAGAAACAAATGAACAAAGGAGCCGAAGCTCCTTGTTATTATGAACCTAGACTCATAGATGTTAATAAACCATCGTCGATATCGATCGAACCGATTGTCAACTCTTTCAGAATAGGTAGTGCCCATAGCGATTTAGACAAGTCGCCATCGTTATCTTCGTCTATAAAATATAACTTACCATTGACTGCATCTTTGTTGTTTATCCATCCGAAGTTGCCATCGCCGGAATCGGATATGCCTATACCATTTCCGTACAGATCATCCCATCCATAAAACTCACAATTTCGCTCTATGAACTCTTCCGCTCTGGTCGCATCCACTCCTGTCGGCAGAATAAATCCCTGCATCAAGTACCACTGACGGTCCTCTAGCATATCGAACTCTGGCCTTTGTGAATACATGTTATTAGATGTCGTTTGATAATCAGTGGACGTTAGTTCCAGAGTCGTACCAGCGACATTACTGACCTCTAGTCTGAGTCCTAGTGTTCCTTTTTGTTTTTGCTGCTTGTTGGTCCAAACACAGCAGTAATACCACTTCTTAGGGTCGATAGCAAACTTTCCTATCTCTGACGAGTACTGACTAGATGTTGATGTCGCAACGCGCTCGTTGTTTTTGTCCAGGGTTCGATTGAACCACTCAACTGGCTCGTTTGAATTTTGCTTCATCGTCAAACCCTTCAGGATATTATCACTCGCGTTGTATGCTCTGTGGTATCCATCAGGATCATAGTGTCCGAAATTTCCCAACGAATCCTCATATCTTTTCGCTGCTGTTCCGTATAGTCCGATTGATATGTTGTTCGTCTCGACGTATTCGTTATCTGATGTTTGCATGACGACATTCTTGACGTATACTTTCCCTCCGGGACTATTGTCCTTTTGTGTTGCGATTGCTTGTACCGTTAAGTACTCACATCCAAACGCAATCGAATCTCGGATTTCTACCATCTCCCATCCTTCTACTGACTTAATCGGTTTAGTCACAGAAGTGATTTCCTTTTTCGATTTGTCATAGTATATGATTCGGAATTCGAGATACGTGTTGGTCATATTGGCGATGTTATTGATCTCTGCTAACCCTTGCAACATGAATGTATCAGCAGGTTTAAGCGACAACTCACTCAACGACTTCTGATTTATCCAAGTCTTAACTACATTAGTGACTCCTGTGGATTCGGTTATATTCTCATCGAATACCAATAACGGACCATATCCGCTGAATCCTATTGTAGTAGGATCAGAAAACGACATATCGATAATCGCATCCGATTCTGGAGATCCCCCTCCGACGAACTTCTCTCCCACTATATGCTGTTTCTTTCCACAGAATACTCCAACGTAAGACGATCTACTGTAGTTTGTTCCTTTAGAAAAATATGACTTTCCTGGCCAGGAAACCGAACGATATGACTTGAACAATTCGTCGATGTCATCCGAACTTCCTATCGCATCACATGATGTTAATATGACCAACTCCGTCGGCTTGATAGACCTCATTCTATCGATGAAACTAACAAGTGCGTTTTGATCTGCATATAAATCAAATGTTGCCATATACGTCAATGCCATGTTATTGTCGAATATAGCAATGTTCATTCCTCTACGCGACGAATGGTCTGTGCCTGAGTGGGTCAATAAATTCACGTAGTTGTATTCTAGTACACGTTTTCCAGAAGTTCCATCCTTCCATTGTGTTCCTACTGCCTTGAGGTTGCCAAGGGAGCCAGAGGCTCCCGTTAGCGTAGACAGATTCATTCCATATTCACTTAATGATGCGAATAGTTTTTCAGTCATAATAAATCCTTACAAAGGTTCATCCGTCCAAATGAAGTCGAGTGTTTTGTTTGCTGGGTTAGGACGCAAAATAACGTTACCGATACGAATCCAATTTCTGATCTTCAAGTCATTCATGATTGCGCCGGTGATGCCTGCTTTCTCATCAATCATTTCTTTCAGGATCTTGATTGTATTAGCGGTTGCTGCTGTAGTCACAGACGAATCATCTAATGTGTTGCTCAATTGGACGATACCAGGAACTGCGGTCGTTGCTGCCGGAATAGATTTCAATTTGTTCCAGTTCATCTTACCATCAGTTTCGATAGTAGGAACATTATTGATTCTAACCTCGGTCGCGTTAGCAAATCCTGCGTGAGTTGTGTCTCCATTTTGCGCTACGGTCATCACCGATTTGTTGTTATTCTTGATATCTAGATTGCCGTTAGTTACGGATTCAACTGTCCACTTATTAGAGTTACCTGAGTTAAATTTCAACCTTGGTAAAGATAACTCACCAGACATCGTATCTCCTACAACATCGACAAATTTTGCATCAGCCTCTACTTTCGTGTACGCACCAATTTCAGTTGGAGTTGGCTTAGCACTCGATGTATAAATCTTAGCGCCTTTGATTGTTGCAACGCCGTGATCTTTCATTATGATATCAAATGACGTTAACGGTTTACTCGTAAACCCAGATATGATCATTTTCTGATCGTTGTCGGATGCGTCGATTTTACCGCCTTGTAGATATGCAGTTGTGCCCGACGCAAGGAATCGAACTCCGTATCCGCCTTCACCAAACACAGCGATGCCATTCACCGTCAAGTTGCCATTCATCGAATCGCTTTTATCGCGACGCAAGAATTGCAGTGAATCCAACCCATCTAACTTATCAGAATCGAACGCTTTGCCTGTTTTAGGTAAATAATTAACTAACGCATGGTTTAATCCACGAGGAGAAACGACAAATGGATTGTGTTGATACGCATTAATCGCTTGTGTAGAACCATCAGTTGTATTACCAACCCATGTTTCCGCTAACGTTGCCGTCTCTACAGTACCTCGTTTAGTTTCTGTGGCATTAGATGTTGACGTGTTGTGAACATACGCAGCCAGTGACTTAGGAGTAACTATATGAGTATGAATTGTTTCTGCGTCAACTTCTACCTGAGTTGCAATTTCAGCTATACCCGATAGAGTTTCTGTGGCACGTCTTGCGTCTAATTTCAACGGAGTGATCATCGTGATATCAGATGCAGTGTTGCCCTGTACATTAGCTTCCGCTTGTGTTGCAGTTCTTAGTGTACCACGTTGCGTTTCTGTTGCTTCGTGTATATTGAGTTGAACTTTATTCCAAAGCGATTGACTGTGATTGATGCCAGACGCGGCATTAGACGTGAAGTGATCCAACGCTAACCAACCTGCGAATTTCTTAGGCGTGATTATTCGGGTGTCATCTGTTCCTGCATTAACTTCAACTTGTGTTGCAATCTCTGCAATACCAGCCAGTGATTCGGAAGCTCGTCTTTTTTCTAATTTCAACGGAGTAACAATATGTGTGTCCAATACACCTGCATTCGTTTCGTCTTGTGTTGCAATCTCTGCAATACCAGCAAGCGTTTCCGATGCCCTACGTGCGTCTAATTTCTTAGGCGTGATCATCGCTGTATCGACGGTAGCCGAACCCTGCGCGTTTGTTTCTGACTGCGTAGCTACATAAGCAACACCACGGGATGTCTCGGCAGCGCGACATTGGTCTAGCGTCTTTGGCGTAATAACGTATGGTTCTTTGTGTATTGGGTCTGACCAATCGTATACACCAACCCCTGGCAATGTTCTATTCGTCGCAGGAGCAGGAGCCGCGTCCGATATTAGTTTGACCGTTCCTGATAACGAATCGGTAGCACGTCGACCATCAAATTTCTTAGGAGTGATGATATGTGTGTCGTTTGTGTTATCCTTGGTTTCTTGTTGTGTTGCGACCTCCGCAACGCCACGAATCGTTTCTGTAGATTGACGCTCGTTCAGTCGTTTTGGTGTTACAATAACATCATTCAGATGATTTCCTGATGTCACAACTTGCAACTCGGCTGCTGTTGCGATTCGGGAAATACCACGACGAGTCTCATTCGATGTTTTATTCGCTAATGTCTTCGGAGTAACGATCATGTCATCGCGAGGACCATCTTCGTGATTCTTATTGACTTCATCTTGTGCTGCTAATGGAGCAACTCCAGGACGCGAACGATTAGTCTCATCGACGTGCTCTTGTCGCATTTGTAATGCTGATACCATCCACTCATCATTAGCACTATCAAAATAGACTTCAATCTCTGCACCCATCTCGTTGCCGTTGAATGTCACAGAGTCAACACGTGGATAGTTCGTTATTTTCGTAGGAATATCCTTAAACTTAGGATAAACGAGTGAACTTTTATCCCCAACGATCTTATGACTCGATGCGGAGTTAACATTAACAGTTACGACCGTGCCGTCGTTTCTGTATAGCTTGGATAGACGAATGATGTCGCCCATCGAAGCGTTTTTCGGCAGTGTGATTGTAACGTTATTGCCGCCTGCGATAGCCAGATTTTCCATCGGCTGAGGAGAGTAGTCGCCCGATATAGGAATCCATCTGGATCTGTTATCGCCATCCCACATAATCCATCTGTTGCTTGTGCCTTGGAATACGAAATTTCCCTGATCGCTAGTGTATGTTGTGATCTCGGTTTTAACACTGTCTTCGATTGTGTGGCCTGAATCTGGATGAACTTGCATAGTTGCGCCGTTCACAGCAGTCAGTGCCTCGTAATCGTAAGTAGAGATAACATCTCCATCTACCGCATACTTTGGCAATTGCATTACGATGTGTCCAGTAGACGATCGACGATATACGCTATCACCCGACGCTAATTGATTTGGCGAATCTGCGTTAGTTCGTTGAATCACTCTAGATGGACGTTTGTTGATCGACGTATGTACTACCCAACGACCGCCTGTTGTATTACTATACACAAAGGTTTTCATTGATCCTGGAATAGTGAACATATGCTCAGTCTTATCGTCGTCGAATGGCTTACCAGGAGCGTTCACCACGATTCGATTCAAGTGGCAATACTTGCCTTCATCTTGAATAACGATGGTATCACCAACGGCAGGCGAACCCGGTAGAATAAACTTCAACTCTGAATTCACGGAGTAAGCAGAAATGTAATCGCCGGATGTTAATACCATTCCTGTGCCGATTGTTCCTGTTACGACTTCCCACGATGGGTCAGTACGAATGCTTCGCCACTCCGTGTATTTGAAAGGACCGACAGGAACATCTACCATTGCAATCCACAAACGGTTCTCGTAAGTTACAGCGAAATCTTTCTTATATGTACGAGCCGGGTCGAATGGCTGTACTGTATTCTCTCTAATAAAGTATTGAACGTTAACTGCGTCATCGAGAATACCGTTTCGAGGGTCAGCTACGTTTGATACGTTGAATCCGCCAGCGTCAACACCGGATTCAACGCGAAATGCTTTCTTTGACATAAATTGTCCTTAAAGTGGTTGACATATGTAGGGCTTATGTTTATATTTATCTCACTGAAACGCACTACAGGAAATAACAATGAGTTTAGCTTCTTTATTTGATATGGGTAAACAGAAAGCACCGAAGCCAATGTCCGGTGTTCATATGATTGACTTTTCGCAAATCGTAATCGCTACCGTGTCTAACACGTTCGGCAAAGAGAAAAACGTAACATTCGATCTTGACATGATGCGTCACGTATGTTTAGATACTCTTCGTTCGAACGTCGAACGAAACAAAGCGATGTATCCAACAACAGTTATTTGCATCGATAGTAAGACCGGTTACTGGCGCCGACAAGTTGCTTATTACTATAAAAAGAACCGTAAGAAAGCACGCGACGAATCAGATATGGATTGGGATAAGATTTTCGAATACCTAGCTATTATCGTCGAAGAAATAAAACAATTTATGCCTTACATCACAGTTGATTTGCCAATGACTGAAGCAGATGATACAATAGGCGTAATTTGTAAATATGTGGACGAAAAGTATCCTGATTGTAAATTGCTCATCACTTCATCTGATGGCGACTTTACTCAGTTACACAAGTTCAAAAATGTGAAGCAGTGGTCACCGATGTTTAAGAAATGGGTGAAATGCAAACACGGCTCACCACGAAATGATTTGCGAATGAAAATCATTAAAGGCGATAAGAAAGACTGTATCGCTAGTATCAAATCGCCAAGTGATTATTTCTTGGTTCGTGAAGAAGGAATGAAATCACCTTCTATTAGTACAGTGAAATATTTAGAACCTTTATTTAAGCTTGACAATCCTCTCGAATCTGATATTATGTCCGAAGATGAGAAACAGCGATATAAAGAAAACGAAATATTGCTTGACTTTGAATTTATTCCTGATAATATTCGTAACGCGATTATCGAGAAGTTCGAAGACACAGAAATTCCTAAGCGTGCCGGTTTGTACAACTATTTTGTATCGCGTCGCTTATCGAAACTTTCTACAGAAACACACGCTTTTTAAGTTGATTTTTAAATTATCCGTGTTATAATACACAAACATTGAGACTGAAGGAAAACATTATGAACGCATCTACTAAAGCTCCTAAGAAAATTGACCTGTCCACTCTGACTGACGACCAAACTGCTGCACTTGAGAAAAGTATCGCCGACGCAATCGCTGTTCATGTTGAACTTGATTTGATTCGCGGATCGCTTAAAGATGTTAAGGACATGATGAAAGAAGAAACAGGCGTTCCTGTTAAACAGTTCAATCAGCTTGTTGCCATGCGTCGCCAGAATAACCGCGACGAAATCGAAGAACAAAACGAAGAGGTACTAGAGCTGTATGACCGCTTGTACAACAAAACGAAAGTCGTCACTCAATCCTAAGAATATCGATGCCGCTACGGCGGCATCTATCGAAATCAAAGAAATTTACAATCGTTGTGAATCGACATCTTATCTTGAAGCTATTTTAGAATGGATGCAAGGAAATGATGTCGACGAATCTGAGATTAGTCAGTTTTTGTCTGAAGCTCTTATTGAAGAGTTGACAGCAGAATCAATTAATGCTAATCTTATAAAAGATCGTAAGCCAACGTCGTTGACTCTAGATTTTTTGATGTGAGAATTATATTATGTTGATAGAATTGATTTTACCTCCAACTCCAACTATGAAAGTTGATGGTATGTCCGTGTATAAGTTGTATTTGATGTGTAAAGGACATTTCGCCGGTCGTTATGACTGCATTAAATATAATTGGACAATGCGTATTTCACCGAAAGCATTTGAGAAACGTCGTGATAAATATTTCTTTGTCCGTATGTCGAATAAATATACCCTAGGTGAACTGTATAAGATTTTCGTTTCTAACTTATTAGCTAACGCTGATGCATGGGTAGGCGATATTTCTGGTGCTGATGCATTACAATTCTATCGGCAGCATATGGGTAAACTTGACCGTGCTTCTTATATTTTCAAAGAAGATATCGAAAATCTTGTTTACTTTTGCAAAAATAAGAGTATAATGTTTAAAGATCTGTTTGATTGTTCGAAAGGACAGCCAATCATCTTTAAAATGCTACAACAAGAAATTATCTCATATGAGACATTCTTGATTATTGATGCTGCTGGTAAGTTCATTGATAAAATGAACGAATCACTCCGCGATGATATCGTGTGGTGTGAATATTATAAGCGTATCGATGGGTATCGCAAGATACTAAAAATCAACAGTGGTGAAGCAAAATCACTGTTTCGGAAAGTTTACACGGACAATGTAGGATGATATAATGGACATCAGAACTAAAATATTGGATAAATTTCCAGAGTGTGATATAAATCTACTTGACGAATATCTTTTATTATGTGATAATGATGAACATGATGAATATACAGAAAATCATCACATATTACCTCGCTGTCACTGGCCCGAATATGAAAATCTAAACATTCATAAATGGAACTCAGTCAATCTTGCTCCAGAGAATCATGTATATGCTCACTGGATATTAGCAAAGTGTGTGAACAGTCCACAATCTTGGTTAGCGGTTTCTAGGACACTCAATAGTCATCATGTTGTTGATATGTCCGAGACTGAGATTCGATTTTTGTCTGATGTGTATAAAGACTACAGACTGAACGTTTCTCATACAGAAGAGACTAAAGCGAAAATTAGCGCGGGATTAAGAAAGCCAGATGTTGCTGAATATAGAAGGACGCGAATACTCGAAAGATATTCAAATCCCGAATATGTTGAGTATTTTAAATCTGCGATAAACTCGCCGGTCGCAAAGCGAAATCATAAGAAAAGTATTCGGAAATCCGATGTTTGGAATAATCCAATTAAGCGAACTCTATATGAGTTGTGGACAAATAACGGGTTTCCAAAGAAAGGCAATTTATCTATAGTTGCCAAAGCAAACGGACTCAATTACACAGCTAATCAATTATCTCGATTAGTGGTTGAGTTCGAAACTCAGGGGTTCGTTGAACCTTATTAAATAATCGTATATATCGTATCTATTGTAGGAAATAAAAATATGTCTATGTTCAAACGCCGGGACCCATCTGCTCTGCAAGCTCAACTGGAAAAAATGACTGCTAAAGGCGGTTTCACTAAAAACGATGAAACTGTCTGGACTCTGACTACCGATAAAAACGGCAACGGTCAAGCACGCATTCGTTTCTTGCCAGCACGCGACGATGATTCGACAGCTTTCGTTAAGATTTTCAACCACGGTTTCAAAGTGAACGGTCGTTGGTTTATCGAGAACTGCCCAACTACACTACAAGGTCAGTGCCCAGTATGTAAAGCAAACTCCGAGTTGTATGCAACTGAAGTTGAAGCTAACAAGAAAATCGCAAGCGGTCGTAAGCGTAAGCTGAACTACTATGCTAACGTTCTTGTTATCAAAGACCCAGCTAACCCAGACAACGACGGTAAAGTGTTCAAGTATCGTTTCGGTCAGAAAATCATGGATAAGATTCAAGCTATGATTAACGTTGACGAAGATATGGGCGAAACACCAACTGATGTGACTTGTGTGTTTACTGGTGCAGACTTCATGCTGAAAGCGAAGAAAGTATCTGACTTCCCGAACTATGACGAATCTAAGTTCTTTGCATCATCAGAAATCGCAGGCATTGATACTCCAGAGGTACAGAAACTACTGACTGACGGTGTACACGTTCTCGAAGCGATTAACGCTCCTGATCAGTTCAAACCGTTCGATGAGTTGCAAACTAAGTTCAACCAAGTTATTGGCAATGCAGGAACTCCAGCAGCGAAAGCAATGGACGACTTCGACAAGCAACTAGCAGCGTTTGATACTCCTAGTGAGCCTGCTCGTAAAGAACCTGTTCAACAACAAGCGGCACAAATGATGAGTGCAGCAGACGATGTTCCATTCGACACCGGTAGCTCTATGAGCATGGATGATGATTTGGACGACCTTCTCGCGGGACTTTAATTTTTAACAAAGGAGCCTTCGGGCTCCTTTTTCTACAAGGAATCGAAAATGAAAAGCTATTTGAGTCTGTTATCAGAAGTTTACAAATACGGCGAAGAAAGTACAGATCGCACAGGCACGGGCACTATTCGCATGACCGGAGGCATCTTCCGTCATACCATGCAACACGGGTTTCCAGCAGTCACAACTAAGAAATTAGCATGGCGTTCTGTTGTTGCTGAGTTGATTTGGTTCATGCGAGGCAGCACTAACGTTGAAGACTTACGCGAACTGACACACGGCGAAGAAAACAAATGGGTTATCTGGGACCCGAACTATAAAAAGCAAGCAGTTGATATGGGATACACTAACGGATATCTTGGTCCTGTTTACGGTAAGCAATGGCGCGATTGCGGTTGGGGCGTAGATCAGTTACAGAAAGCAATCGACATGATCAAAGAAACTCCTGATTCTCGTCGTATTCTCGTGAACGCTTGGAACGTTATGGACTTGGATTACATGGCAATTCCTCCTTGTCACTTCGCTTTCCAGTTCTTGGTCAAAGGCGACTACTTAGACTTGGTTTGGTATCAGCGCAGCGCGGATACATTCTTGGGCGTACCATTTAATATTGCAAGTTACGGCCTGCTGTTGTCTATCGTTGCTAAGATGACTGGTAAAATCCCTGGCCAGCTAGTGGGTCTGTTTGGCGACGTTCACGTGTACAAAGACCACTGCGAACAAGTAGAGACTCAACTGAGTCGTCCTACACTGCCTCTACCTACATTGAAGATTGATAAAGACATTCAAGATTTATCTTTCCTTTACGATAGTGATGTAGTAGACTGCTTCCAGTTGATTGATTATAAACACCACGGTGTGTTGAAAGGTAAAATGTCTGCATGAGTCGATGTGTTGTCGTAAACAAATACAAAACTGAATACGACATCGACATTCAGAGGGGCACCAAGTGGGGAAATCCACATAAGAATATGCCCCTC
>JBOFGC010000563.1:0-2684 GCA_051648945.1 Bacilli bacterium | reverse complement strand
AACAATACACCAGCGTAGCCTTTTTCACAACCCAATGATGAAAAGGTTTAACGCGGGCTCAAATTCCGAGCAAAGTGTTACGGAGCCAGATGACGTAGACTCCCGCGGGACAGGTAGCCAGGCAAGACCCCACAGGCGCGATTTTTCGCCGAGGAGGCTTGCGGCTGCCCCGCAGGAAAGCGAAGTCGTCTGGCGTAGTAACACGACCTCTGCACAAAGCACTCGCGTATCTCAGTAGTTTTCATAGAAAAATAGTCTGAACGGAACAGGAAATTCTGAGAAGGATTTTTCTGTTTCGTTCGGATTTTTTTTGCTAATTATTATGATTACTTTGTAGAGAGCGTAAGGGTTTCTCGTTTAAGTTCAATCTGATACACTATTTGTATTGTAAATATTTTAAGAAAATAGGTGAGTGTGTTGGAAAAAGAAAATGATGTTTTATTCTCATCATTTGAATTACCAAATGGTGCGGTTCTTCAAAACCGTATTTTTAAAAGTGCAATGAGTGAGGCGCAAGGAGATAAGGAGGCAAACCCGAAACCAGTGTTGTCATCACTCTATGAAGTATGGGGGCAAACAGGGATTGGCGTCAGCGTGACAGGAAACGTGATGGTCGACCGAAATGCGCTTGGTGAACCTGGAAATGTTGTTTTGGACGAAGATAGTGACTTGGAACTTTTTTCGAAGTGGGCGAAAAAGGGAAAGCGAAATAAGACGCAGTTGTGGATGCAACTGAATCATCCGGGCAAGCAAATGCCAAAAATTCTTGGAAAAGAATGCGTGGGTCCGAGTGCAGTGCCAATAACGGGCGGGATGAGTAAGTTTTTTCACACGCCACGTGCATTAGAAGTTGAAGAAATTGAGAAGTTGATAGAAAAATTCACTCTATCTGCGATGCTCGCACAGCAAACAGGTTTTGACGGAATCCAAATTCATGCTGCTCACGGTTATTTAGTAAGTCAGTTTTTATCACCGATACATAATGTGCGGAACGATGAATGGGGTGGAAGTCTACGCAACCGTAGTCGTTTTCTTTTGGAAGTGTATCGAAGTATTCGTCAAGCGACGGGGGCTGCATTTTCTATTGGTGTAAAACTTAATTCTTCCGATTTTCAAAAGGGTGGATTTAGCACGGAAGATTCACTCATGGTGATGAAATGGCTCGCTGAAGAAGGTGTGGACCTAATTGAAATCTCTGGTGGTACGTATTCAAGTCCTGCAATGCAGGGTGCCTATATGAAAGAATCGACGCAGCAAAGAGAGGCGTACTTTTTAAATTTTGCCAAAAAAGCAGTGCAAACCCTTCAAACGCCAATTGTCGTAACAGGTGGATGGCGAAATGCTGAAGGGATGCGAGATGCTTTAGAAACAGACAACATTGCTATGGTTGGGATTGCTCGTCCATTTGTACAAAATCCTAAACTTGTGGAATCTTTACGACGCAATGAAGTGCGTGTGTATAATGAACCGAAACTGAAGACGGGTTTACCATTTATCGATAAACAATCCCAACTTTTTTCAATGATTTGGTATAGTTATGCTATGAATCAAATCGGACAACATAAACGTACGCCATCGCCATTTATTGGGTTATCTTTGTTTTTACGTATGATGTTACGGATGGGCAAACAGTTGTTTGTACGCAGGCTGTAATGAACTTCATTATTTTTTGCCAGATTGATAACTTAGCGTTCGTATCGCTTCAAAATAATGTTGCTGTGATTTGATAGGATGAAAAATCCAGTCACTAGCAATTAGTGGATGTGAAGTTGCTGTAAAAAGTGTTAAGCATGTCGGACATGTAAACATCTGATAGATACTCACATCGCCAATTTTATCAATTGTCGTATGAAAGGGCATGTCATTGGGAAATAATATATCAAAAAGTGTTCCATTGCATTCTGGGCAAGGAACAGATGTTGGAAACCAATAAGGTGCAAGCTGTAAGATATACTCTCTGTCGTGCGCATAAAAAAAACGGTCTTTGATGGAATCTAACCATTGCACCCTTTGATGATGCAGTTTTTTCTTATGGTATTGATACTGAAAATCGAATGTTGTAAGTACATTATCTTGGGTTGTGATATTCTTTTTTGATAGATAAGATTCTGATCGCATATCATGTTGTTCAATCCAAGTAGCATTCCGCTTTAGCCATTGAATTCCTTCGTTAAATGGGAACAACGTTTCTTTTTGTCTACGAAAAACGGAATCAATTTGCAGTTTTAAAACATGTGGTACGCATTCTTGCATCCAAACGCGGGCGAGAATCTCGGAAATGGAACTTTGCATCTCTTTGCGGTAATACGTATACAACACAGCGGCACAAAATGTGTAAGCATCTTCACCGAGGCGCATTTTCTGACCGAAAGAATGATTTAATTGTTCGTAAATTAGGGAGACGATACGTTGGATTTCACTTTGACCGACTAATTGTATAAACGATTTGAAACTACTGTGCGCTTTAGAGTTGCTCAATCTGTTTCCCTCCTTTGATCACTTGGACAACATCATATATACGTGCATAGATAGGAAGATATGATAGTATATTAAAAAACCTTGCAAACAGCGTGTGGTCATGATACGTTACGAGTAGTGTCGTTGTAATAGGGAGAATATGTAATGAAGAAAATAATCGTTATTTCCGGACCAACAGCGGTCGGAAAAACAAGTCTATCCATTGA
>JBOFGC010000562.1:0-3530 GCA_051648945.1 Bacilli bacterium | reverse complement strand
GAAATTAACGCCTTGTTACGTGGCGAATCGATAGATACACAATCTGAGGTAGCTGTAGAAACTGTACAACTCCCGGATGAAGAGTATTTAACTGAATTAGAAAAAGATGCACTCGGTGAAGTGGGGAACATCTCATTTGGGAACTCAGCGACTGCATTATCAACATTACTTAACCAAAAAGTTGATATTACTACGCCAACGGTATCCATTATCTATTATAATGATTTAGTAAAAGAGTTTCCAAGACCGTATTTGGCCGTAGAAGTATCCTATACGACTGGATTGGCTGGTTCGAATCTACTAATCATCCAAAAAGAAGATGCAGCAATCATTGCAGACTTGATGTTGGGCGGAGATGGTACAAATCCAGATCCAAATCTAAATGAAATTCATTTGAGTGCCGTTCAAGAAGCGATGAATCAGATGATGGGGATGAGCGCTACGTCGATGAGTCAAATGTTTGGTGCAAAAGTGGATATTAGCCCACCAACCATTTCAGAAATTGATTTACCACTTGGTGAAGGCTATGACCGCATTCCGAACGATGATATATTAGCGAGAATTTCATTTCGTTTAAAAGTTGGCGAACTTATTGATTCAAGTATCATGCAACTGTTGCCCATTGATTTAGCGAAAAAGATTACAAACACGCTAATGAATCCAAAACAAGAAGAACAAGTTTCCAAACAGCTTCCGATTGGAAATGTATCCCAAGCAGCACCAACGCTACAACCTGTTGGACAAGCTGTTGCTGTTGGCGCACAACCAACGCCTTCTATTCAACAAAATGAAATACAATACGAAGAAGCATACATACCGCCACCATCTGCTGTTCAACAGATGACAAATGTTCAACCAGCTTCATTTGCAGCATTTGATAGCGCTACACACAACGATATAGATGCACGTAACTTAGACATGTTGTATGACATTCAACTGAATGTCGCTGTAGAACTTGGACGAACGCGCAAATCAATTCGTGAAATTCTAGAGTTATCTCAAGGTTCGATTATCGAGCTTGATAAGCTAGCGGGTGAACCGGTAGAAATTCTTGTGGCAAATAAACTTGTTGCACGTGGAGAAGTTGTTGTAATTGAAGAAAATTTCGGTGTTCGTGTAACGGACATCATTAGTCGTAAAGACCGCTTAAATAATTTACGTTAATTACCTAGGAGGAAAAATAAAATGGCACACAAAATTTTAGTAGTAGACGATGCAGCATTTATGCGCATGATGATCAAAGATATTTTAACGAAAAACGGGTTCGATGTTGTTGCAGAAGCAGCGGATGGCGCGCAAGCAGTAGAAAAATACAAAGAACATTACCCTGATTTAGTAACGATGGACATCACAATGCCTGAAATGGACGGCATTACGGCGTTAAAAGAAATTAAAAAAATTAACCCAAATGCAAAAATTATTATGTGTTCAGCAATGGGCCAACAAGCAATGGTAATTGATGCAATCCAAGCAGGCGCAAAAGATTTCATCGTAAAACCATTTCAAGCAGACCGAGTTATTGAAGCAATTAGTAAAACATTAGGATAAGAGAAAGTAAGAAGGTGCTCCGTTGAAAAAGTCAGTGTTTCTATGCTTTCTTCTTCTTTTCTTTTCACTTCACGTGCAGCTATCACCCGTTGTGGTAGCTGCAAGTAAGTCATCTGTTGCAGACTATACAAAATGTAAAAGTGACCCTAAGGCGCAAGGTTGTGAAAACATTGAATCGGCTGAGGAAGCAACAGAGGACCAAGTTTCAGGAATGGAACTTGGGTTTTTTGATTATTTCCAAATGATCTTTGCACTTCTTTTTATCATTGCTCTGTTATACGGGGTGTTACATCTCGTGAAAAAACAAACACTCACGCAAAATAGCAATCGACTTGTGAAAACACTCGGCGGCACAAGCGTCGGCAATGGAAAAAGTGTACAAATTGTACGCGTCGGAGAACGACTACTCATCATGGGTGTCGGTGACGATGTTACGTTAATCAAAGAAATAGAAGATGAAGAAGAAAAAGTAAAAATCATACAACAGTATGAACATATATCTTCGTTACACATGGATAAAAAAGCAGTAACAATTAAGGAATTTCTACGTAACCGTTTGCCAAAAACGGTAGAAACAAGCAATCAGAAAGAACATACTTTCAAAGAAACGCTACATCAGCAAATGAATGACATGTTGCAACAAAGAAAAAACGCTACAACCTCTGTTACAGAACGAGAGGAGAATAAACATGAATGAGTTCGTAGGCATTTTTAATGATACGCCGATTGATACATTAAGTACATCACTGAAATTATTAATTCTATTGACCGTTCTGTCGATTGCTCCGGCCATTTTAATTTTAATGACCTGTTTCACGCGGATTATCGTTGTATTAAGTTTCGTACGTACGTCACTTGCAACACAACAAGTGCCGCCGAACCAAGTGTTAATCGGTATTGCGATGTTTATGACATTTTTTATCATGACACCCGTTTTACAAGACGTAAATAAAAATGCGCTGCAACCGTTGTTAAACGATAAAATTACGCTTGAAGAAGCTTATGAAGAGGCGACAGTGCCTATTAAGAACTTTATGAGCAAACATACGCGTCAAAAAGATTTAGGATTATTTCTAGAGTACTCTGGTCAAAAAATGCCAGAAAAGGTAGAGGATATTCCATTAACAGCACTCGTGCCGGCGTATGCGATTAGTGAATTGAAAACGGCGTTTCAAATTGGCTTTATGATCTTTATACCATTTCTCGTGATCGATATGATTGTGGCGAGTGTTCTGATGAGTATGGGGATGATGATGTTACCACCCGTAATGATTTCATTACCATTTAAAATCTTACTGTTCGTTCTCGTAGACGGTTGGTATTTAATCGTTAAATCAATGCTATTAAGCTTTTAGAAGGTGAAAAAATGAGTTTTGAATTTGTTGTAGACCAAGCCGAACAAGCGGTGTATATTATTCTCTTAATTTGTGGACCGCTATTGCTCATTGCTCTTGTTGTCGGACTTGCTGTGAGTATTTTCCAAGCAACGACGCAAATTCAAGAACAAACGTTAGCGTTTATCCCAAAAATCGTAGCAATTTTACTTGCGCTTGTCATATTAGGTCCTTTTATGCTCGATCGAATGGTGAGTTATACCTATCAGATTTTCAGCAATCTTTGGAAATTCGTAGGGTAGAAAATGATGGACCAACTACTATCAATCATTCCGTCATTCTTATTAGTTTTTACGCGCATTACGAGTTTCTTTCTTGTTGCACCTATTTTTTCTTATAAAACAATACCAAATCAACATAAAGTTGGGTGGGCAATGCTGCTTAGTTTAATCGTTACGAGTAGTCTATCACTTCAACCACTTGAAATGGGGGCGGGTTATTTTTTACTCGTTGCCAAAGAGCTTGCTGTAGGTATTACACTAGCACTTCTGTCGTTCATGTTATTTACGAGTGTGCAAATCGCAGGTACGCTCATTGACTTTCAAGTCGGATTTAGTATGGCCAGTATGATGGACCCGATGACAGGCT
>JBOFGC010000561.1:0-6654 GCA_051648945.1 Bacilli bacterium | reverse complement strand
GTTATCTGAAATTTATAAAGCGGAATTAACGCTATAGAACATAACCATGAAAGCGAGCGTAGCCTTTTTCACAACCCATCGATGAAAAGTTTTAACGCGACCATCACCACTTCGATGAAGGGTACGGAGAAAGGCAACGGAGACTCCCGTGGAATCAGGCGGAAACGTGTGACCCCACAGGAGCAGTTTTATCGCGACGAGGAGGCACACGGCCGCCCCACAGGACGCGGAGTTGCCTGGCGCAGTACCCACAGTTCCGCACTAATATACGCGAGAACTCAATTATTTTCATAGAAATATAAACCCTAAAAACCAACGACCGATTACCATCTTTCGCTCGTTGGTTTTTTAAATCAAAAAAAATCAGACAATATCGAAAGTAACAACCTTCAATTGTTGCAATTTTAAACAAAAAAAGTTATTATTTATAATTAGAAGAAATGACGTATGGAGGGGAAAAACATGACTCCGGAAACGATGGCCGACTTTCACGCACGTGCAATAAGTTTGTTGAATGCAGATGCAGAGAAAATACGCAAACTCATACAAGTGCAGATGGACCACTTAACTATGCCTCAATGCCCTCTTTATGAAGAAGTATTAGATACACAAATGTTTGGGCTATCACGAGAAGTAGATTTTGCTATTCGACTTGGTGTTGTATCAAGAGAAGAAGGCAAAGAACTAATCGATGGTCTTGAGCGTAAAATTAGTGAACTGCACGATGCATTCGTGAACAGTGAAAATCAATAACCAATAAAACTATGAAGATTGACAGGAAATGTCAGACTTCGTAGTTTTTTTTATATCTCTTTATTCTGTTGTACATTATAATGGAGTTATTACTACAAAAGGATGCGGTATATGTGAAACAACAAGTAAAACTAATTGATTGGAAAATATTGCTTCCGGTACTACTTTTAACGGGGTATGGACTGGTTATGATCTATAGTTCAACAATGGTGTTAGAAATTTTCGACGGTCGACCTGTAGGAAGTGCAGAACAAAACGTAAAAAAACAATTTATGTTTACAATCATTTCAATCTTTATGATGTTCCTAAGTTTTTTTATAATGGGTTTAAAGCCACTACGCGAGGATAAGAAAAGAGCATTTTTAGCGTTTCTATTCTTTATCTTAAGTACGGGCCTTGTCGCCATTACTTTTCTTTTTGAAGATAAAAACGGTGCACATGGTTGGATTGAAATTCGTGGGTCGTCGTTTCAGCCAATAGAATTAGTAAAGCTAGCAACGATTATTTATTTATCAAGTATCATTGCGACGAAAAAGAATTATTTATCGAAACCAATTGCCAGTTTACGTGCGCCATTCATTTTGCTTGCACTATTGCTTCTCATTGTATTAAAGTTACCTGACTTTGGTGGCGTCATTATCCTTCTTGGTATATTATATTGTTTACTATTAATATCAGGAATAAACTTAAAAAAAGTAACGGCATTATTTGGATTCGGTGTGTTTTCTATTTCGACCGTAACGTTACTAATGTTATACACACCATTGTTTCCAGCATATCAAGTAGGGCGCTTTACAAGTTTTTTAGACCCAACATCGGATGCAACAGGCGCGAGTATGCAACTGCTGAACTCAATGCAGGCATTCATTAATGGTGGATGGTTTGGTAGCGGGCTTGGCATGAGTATTCAAAAATATGGGTATTTACCAGAAGCGCACAATGATTTTATTCTCGCGATTGTAGCGGAAGAATTGGGCATTGTCGGATTGCTTGTTGTCATAATTTTGTTAGGAATTATTATCCATCGAATTTTTCAACTTTCAAAAGCGACCTCTTCATTATTTTATAGTTTAGTAAGTGCAGGCATTGGCTTTTGGTTTGCAATTCAAGCACTCGTCAATTTTGGCGGTGTTACAGGGGCGCTTCCGTTAACGGGTGTGACGTTTCCATTCTTTAGTTCGGGTGGTTCTAGTATTCTTTGTTTATACATATCAATTGGTATTTTACTGTATATTTCATATCATACGAGAAAAGAACATGCGCTTCGTAAGACAGTAGAATCCGACCAAAAACCGATTCAAAAGGATAGAAATATACCAGATATTGAGAAAAAAGCGAACAATAACAAAGATAATGTCGTTTCTTTTCCACAATAATTCGTATATAGTATGTTCAAAAAGGAATTCATAGTGTATTCTAAGGGAAAAAGGTGTTTTTCTATACGATACATTTGTTTTTATATACATAACAAGGGGGCATAGTCATGGTGAAACAAATTAATAAAGTGCTTGTTGCAAACCGTGGAGAAATCGCGATTCGTGTGTTTCGTGCTTGTACTGAGCTAGCTATTCGTACGGTTGCAATTTACTCAAAAGAAGATGAAGGTTCTTATCATCGCTATAAAGCGGATGAAGCTTATTTAGTTGGACAAGGAAAAAAACCAATTGAAGCATATCTTGATATCGAAGGAATCATTACTATTGCAAAAGAAAATGATGTCGATGCGATTCATCCGGGATATGGCTTTCTTTCTGAAAATATTAACTTTGCACGTCGATGTGAAGAAGAGGGAATCGCATTTATCGGTCCTAAATCAAAACATTTAGATATGTTTGGAGACAAAGTAAAAGCACGTGAACAAGCAGTTCTTGCGGGAATTCCTGTTATTCCAGGTAGTGGGGGACCGGTAGAATCTGTAGAAGAAGTTGAAGAGTTTGGTCGTACACACGGCTATCCATTCATTATTAAAGCGTCACTTGGTGGTGGTGGACGTGGAATGCGTATCGTTCGCTCGCGTGAAGCGCTAAAAGATTCATATGACCGTGCGAAAGGTGAAGCACTTGCTGCCTTTGGTTGTGATGAAGTGTATGTTGAACGATATATTGAAAATCCTAAACATATCGAAGTTCAAATTATGGGTGACGAACATGGAAATATCATTCACCTTTTTGAACGTGATTGTTCAATCCAACGACGTCATCAAAAAGTAGTTGAAATTGCGCCGTCAGTGAGTGTTCCAGAACAGTTGCGCATTGATTTATGCGATGCAGCAGTAAAACTAATGAAAAACGTAGACTACATAAATGCTGGTACAGTGGAGTTCCTCGTTTCTGGTAATGAATTTTTCTTCATTGAAGTAAATCCACGCGTTCAAGTAGAACATACGATTACAGAGATGGTAACAGGTATTGATATCGTACAGTCGCAAATTCAAATTGCGAAGGGCTATAGTCTTCATGATGAGAATGTCGGCATTCCAGAACAAAGCGAAATTATCGTTCATGGGTATGCTATTCAGTCACGTGTTACAACAGAAGACCCATTGAACAACTTTATGCCAGACACTGGTAAAATTTTAGCGTATCGCTCTGGTGGTGGCTTTGGCGTTCGTCTTGATACGGGCAATAGTTTCCAAGGTGCAGTTATTACGCCTTACTATGACAGCCTTCTCGTGAAATTATCAACACAAGCACTAACGTTTGAACAAGCTGCGCGTAAAATGCACCGTAACTTACGTGAGTTTCGTATTCGTGGAATCAAAACTAACATCCCGTTTTTAGAAAACGTAGTAAGTCACGAGAAATTTTTAACAGGTCAGTTTAATACATCATTTATCGATTCAAGTCCGGAATTGTTTGTTTTCCCAAAAAGCCGTGACCGTGGAACGAAAATGCTTAACTATATTAGTAATGTAACGGTTAATGGTTTCCCTGGCATAGGTAAAGTTGAGAAACCAATTTTTGATGAACCTCGTATTCCGAAGTTTGTTAAGAATTCAGAAATTCCGACTGGAACGAAACAGATTTTAGATCAACATGGCGCAGAAGGTCTCGTTGATTGGGTGAAAAACCAAAAACAAGTGTTATTAACAGACACGACGTTTCGCGATGCACACCAAAGTCTATTAGCTACGCGTGTTCGTACGAAAGACTTAAAGAACATTGCAGATGCAACGGCACGTAGTTTCAATGATGCGTTCTCATTAGAAATGTGGGGAGGCGCGACATACGATGTTGCGTATCGTTTCCTTTCAGAAGATCCTTGGGTTCGTTTAGCGAAGTTACGTAAACAAATTCCAAATGTTCTTTTCCAAATGCTACTACGTTCTGCCAATGCAGTAGGGTATACAAATTATCCTGATAATGTAATTGAAGAGTTTGTTCAATTATCAGCAAAAAATGGAATCGACGTATTCCGTATTTTCGACTCACTAAACTGGGTAAAAGGGTTAGAACCGACAATCAAATACGTACGTGACACAGGTAAAATTGCGGAAGCAGCTATTTGTTATACGGGCGATATTTTAGACCCAACACGTAAAAAATATACATTAGACTACTATAAAGATTTAGCAAAAGAATTAGAGCAATGTGGTGCACATATTCTTGCAATTAAAGATATGGCTGGTCTATTGAAGCCAGAAGCGGCATACACACTTGTTAGTGCGTTAAAAGAAACAGTAAACATTCCAATTCATTTACACACACACGATACGAGTGGAAATGGTATTTTCACATATTCTCGTGCGATGGATGCGGGTGTAGATATTGTTGACGTAGCAGTTGGAACGATGGCTGGATTAACTTCACAACCGAGTGCAAACAGTCTTTATTACGCTGTTTCAGGACGTGAGGGTGCACCATCAATGAACATTCATGATGTGGAGCGTCTTGGTCACTATTGGGAAGATGTACGTAAATACTACGTTGCTTTTGAAAGCGGTATGAACTCGCCGCATACAGAAGTGTATCATCATGAAATGCCAGGTGGTCAATATTCAAATCTTCAACAACAAGCAAAAGGTGTTGGTCTAGGCGAGCGTTGGGATGAAGTGAAGAGCATGTATCGCCGTGTGAACGATATGTTCGGCGATCTTGTTAAAGTAACACCTTCTTCAAAAGTTGTAGGTGACATGGCACTATTCATGGTTCAAAACAACTTAACTGAAGATGATGTATATGACCAAGGCGATACGCTTGATTTCCCAGATAGTGTTGTTGAATTATTTAGTGGCTACTTAGGTCAACCAGTTGGAGGGTTCCCGAAAGAATTACAACGCATTATTCTTAAAGGTAAAGAGCCGTTAACTGTTCGTCCTGGTGAGATGCTTGAGTTTGCTGATTTTGATAAGTTACGCAACACGCTTCATCACAATTTACACCACCAAATTACAGATGAAGATTTGATTTCGTATGCACTGTATCCGAAAGTGTTTATGGACTATCAAAAGAAACTGGATGAATTTGGTGATGTGAGCGTATTAGATACACCTACGTTTTACTATGGTATGCGTTTAGGTGAGGAAATCAGTGTAGATATCGAACGCGGAAAAACGCTCATCGTTAAGCTTGTTTCAATCGGTGAAGCAGGGGCAGACGGTATGCGTACGTTATACTTTGAGTTCAATGGACAGTCACGTGAAGTGACAGTTCGTGACGAAGGGGTAAAAACAACGGTAACTTCAAAAATGAAAGCAGACCGTTCAAATGAAACGCATATTGGTGCAACGATGCCAGGTACGGTTATTCGTGTCCTTGTTGAAAAAGGACAAAAAATTCAAAAAGGTGATCATTTAATGATTACGGAAGCGATGAAAATGGAAACGACGGTTCAAGCACCATTTACAGGTGTTGTGAAAGCAATTCATGTAAATAATGGTGAAGGAATTCAGACGGGCGATTTATTGCTTGAAGTTGAAAAGTAAGATGGAATACCGATAGAAAGCCATGCCTCATTCATGATTATCGAATGGGGCGTGGCTTTTGTTTGTATGCATGCCAGAAATTTTTAATCAGAAAATTCCTTGCAATTTAGTGAAAATTTTTTAGGTGTGTGATATGTTAAAAGTATTAAAAATGTGAGTTTGCTAGGTGGGGACTAGTGTCAGTAGTTTTGACAGATGCTCCGTTTTTATGAAAAAAGGGATGAGGTTGGTATAATGGGAAACATTCACGAAAAAACAGACGTTATATTAATCGGTGCAGGCGTAATGAGTGCAACACTTGGAACGTTTTTAAAAGAACTAGCACCAGATTGGGAAATTACTGTGTTTGAACAACTAGCAAGTGCTGGTGAAGAAAGTTCGAATGAGTGGAACAATGCAGGAACAGGACACGCGGCGTTGTGTGAGTTGAATTACACATCGGAGAAAAGCGATGGTTCTGTCGATATAACGAAAGCTGTAAAAATTAATGAGCAATTCCAAGTAAGCCGTCAGTTTTGGTCTTATTTAGTAACCAAAGGAATCATTGAAAAACCGAGTGATTTTATACAACCGATTCCACATATGAGCATCGTTCAAGGTGAAGATAACATCAAGTTCTTAAAAAAACGATTTGAAGCGCTTACAGCTCATCCTCTCTTTCAAGGGATGATGTACAGCGAAAATCATGAAACATTAACTCAGTGGATTCCACTTATGATGGAAAATCGTTCAGAAAACGAGCGCATTGCAGCGACAAAAATTGATAGTGGAACAGACGTAAATTTCGGATCACTAACACGTATTTTAATGGACTATTTAGAAAAAAATCACGTAAAAGTACGCTATGAACATACCGTTCGTGACATAACACGAAACGAAGAAGGCCTCTGGCATGTAAAAGTACGAAATGACCTGACAGGTGAGGTCCATCACTATTTTAGTAAGTTTCTGTTCATTGGTGCAGGAGGATATAGTTT
>JBOFGC010000560.1:0-9896 GCA_051648945.1 Bacilli bacterium | reverse complement strand
AGCCACCACACATAGTTCTCGCGTAACTAAATAATTTTCATAGAACATCACCATGAACGCGAGCGTAGCCTTTTTCACACCCCATAGATGAAAAGTTTTAACGCGACCATGAACACTTCGATGAAGGGTACGGAGACAGGCAACGGAGACTCCCGCGGAATCAGGCGGAAACGTGAGACCCCACAGGCGCGATTTTTCGCCGAGGAGGCTCACGGCCGCCCCGCAGGACGCGGAGTTGCCTGACGCAGTACCCCAGTTCCGCACCAATATACGCGAGCCCTCAATTATTTCCATAGAAAAAACTGACGCCCAGTCACTCCCCCGTGACATACGCGCCAGTACAAAAAAACTACATCTGTTTCGGAGCACCAATACCCAATAAACGAAGCCCCTCAGTAAGAACAATCGTCACCGCTTTCACATACTGCAAGCGAACTTCCTTCTGTGCATCATCCTCAAGAATACGCACATGTGCATAAAACTTATTAAACGACTGTGCCACATCCAACAAGTACTTCGAAAGCACAGACGGCTCAAATCGCTCCGCACTCTTCCCAATAATCGCCGGGAACTGATACAACTCTTTTAACAATGTCCAACTATAATCATCCGCCAATCCAGTTGCCACATCAACAGCAGCTGCATCCACTCCCGCTTTATTTAAAATAGAATGCGCACGAGCATTTGTATACTGTAAGTAAGGACCTGTTTCTCCTTCAAATTTCAGCATATGATCAAGTGAGAATTCAAAGTTGTTCGTACGTTCATTTTTCAAATCTTGGAAAATGATTGCACCAACACCAACTTGACGTGCAATTTCTTCTTTATCAGCTAAATCTGGATTTTTTTCTTCGATATTTTGTTTTGCTAAAGAGATTGCATCTTGAAGAACTTCTTCTAATAAAACAATTTTCCCTTTACGCGTACTCATTTTTTTACCATCTTTCATAATAAGACCGAACGGAATATGCTTCATTCCTTTTACCCAATCCATGCCCATCTTCTCTAACACTGTGAAGATTTGTTGGAAATGAAGGGACTGCTCGCCGCCTACAACATACAACGCACCTTCAAATTTATAATGGTCTTGACGATATAGCGCTGCCGCTAAATCACGCGTTGCATAAAGTGTTGCACCATCAGATTTCTTAATAAGACACGGTGGCATTTCTTCAGGCATTTCAACGACATACGCACCATCTGACTCTACAAGTAGACCTTGTGCTTCTAGTTTTTCAACAGCCACATCCATTTTATCGTTATAGAATGCTTCGCCGTTATAAGAATCAAACGATACACCTAAAATATCATATACACGTTGAAACTCACGTAAAGACTCTTCACGGAACCAAGTCCATAAGAAACGTGCTTTTTCATCGCCATCTTCTAAACGTTTAAACCAAGCGCGTCCTTCGTCTTCAAGTGCAGGGTTACTTTCTGCTTCTTCATGAAAACGCACATAAAGAGATAATAATTCTTTAATCGGTTGTGCTTTTACCGCTTCTTCGTTGCCCCATGTTAAGTATGCATAAATTAATTTACCAAATTGTGTACCCCAGTCTCCGATATAGTTAATACGTTCTACCGAGTAGCCTAATTTTGTTAGGATTTGATAAATACTATTTCCGATTACTGTTGAACGTAAATGACCCATTGAAAATGGTTTTGCGATATTTGGTGAACTCATATCAATAACATATTGTTTACCCTCACCGATTGTTGAACTTCCCCAGTTCATATCTGCTGTTAAAATCGTACCGAGCATTTCTTTTGCAACCGCTTCACGATTGAAGAATACGTTCACATAAGGACCTGCAGCTTCCACTTTTGTAAAGTATGGACTTGTAACGGCTTCTGCAATTTCTTTCGCGATCATTGGTGGGGCTTTACGTAGCGTTCGCGCTAATTCGAAACAAGGAAAGGCTAAATCGCCATGCGTTTCATATTTTGGTGTTTCAAGTAATTCCATAATGCGTTCTTCTGGTAGTTGTTGTTCTAACTGTTGATGTAACGCCTGTGCGTATAGTTGTTTTACATTAATCATAAATATTCTCCTCCTATGTACATAACACTTCCTGTTTAGTGTTCACAAAAATGAACATAAAAAAACTCGTCTCTTCATTCAAAGAGACGAGTCTAACTCGCGGTACCACCCTTTATTACAAAACATAACGTTTTGTCACTTCATGCGATAACGGCAACTGCCGACGATTGCCTACTATTTTCAGCAACGTTCCTAAAGAGTGCGATTCATCTTACTCAATACTAGGCTCTCACCATTCCTAGCTCGCTACAATTAAAGTATAAATGAAATTCTCTATCAAACGGATTGTATTTTATTCTAGATTATACTAAAGAATTTTTTTTGAACTGTCAAGGTTTCTTCTAATTTTCGAGAAGTCCTGCTTCTTCTTTAACAACGTGAACGATACGATATACCGCTTCCTCACATTGCTCTGTACTTGGCGCTTCTGCCATAACACGAACGAGTTGCTCTGTTCCTGAAGGACGAACAAGAATACGACCGTTTCCTTGCATCTCTTCTTCTACAGTAGCGATAATTGCTTTTACTGCTTCACTTTCCATGATTTGTTGCTTATTTGGTACGCGTACGTTGATCAACAACTGTGGATATTTTTGCATATCTTTCGCTAACGCTGAAAGTGATTTTCCTGTTTGCTTCATCGCGCTCACAAGTTGCAACGCTGACAACATTCCGTCCCCTGTTTGGATATAATCAAGCATAATAATATGACCCGATTGTTCCCCACCAAGATTGAAGTTCCCTTTTTTCATTTCTTCCATCACATAACGGTCACCAACACCTGATTGCACGCTTTCAATTCCGCTTGCTTCTAACGCTTTATAGAACCCTAGATTACTCATAACCGTTGAAACAACAGTGTTTGCACGTAGACGACCTTGTTGTTTCAAGTGTTTTGCAAGTACATAAATAATCTGGTCACCATCAAGGATATTTCCTAATTCATCCACAACGATTAAACGGTCGCCATCTCCATCAAAAGCTAGCCCGATATGTGCACCTTTTTCTTTTACGAAAGCCGCTAGATGTTCTGGATGTGTAGACCCTACATTATCATTGATATTTAAGCCATTCGGACTTGCACCCATCGTAGATACATCTGCATCTAAATCAACAAATAAGTGCGGCGCTAAAGAACTCGTTGCACCATGCGCACAGTCTAAAGCAATATGAATGCCTGAAAAATCTTCATCAATCGTTTGCTTCAAGTATTGAAGATATTTTCTTCCACCTTCAAAATAATCACTAACAACACCAACACCTGCGCCAGTTGGACGAGGTAATTCATCCACTTCTGCATCTAATAGTTGTTCAATTTCAAACTCTTCGTCATCGCTTAATTTGAAACCATCTGGTCCGAAAAACTTGATGCCATTATCTTGAACAGGATTGTGCGATGCACTAATCATCACGCCTGCTTGTGCGTCTAAAACTTTTGTTAAATAAGCAACACCTGGTGTTGAAATAACACCTAAACGCATTACTTCTGCACCAATTGATAATAATCCAGCTACAAGTGCTGCTTCTAACATATGCCCAGAAACACGCGTGTCTCTTCCAATTAGTACTTTCGGACGGTTGTTGTAGTGCTTTGTTAACACATACCCACCTACACGACCAATTTTATACGCGAGTTCAGGTGTTAATCCTGTATTAGCTACCCCACGAACTCCATCTGTTCCAAAATATTTACCCATGTTCACGTCTCTCCTTTAATCTCACATCATTGTTTTGTAACGTCTAATGTTACGTTTTGTGAAACGAATTCAAATGCGATATTTTCTAATGCTTCGCTTTCGATCGTAAAATTTTGCACCCCGTCAATTGCAGTGCGTGCATCTATATAAAGTTGAATATCTTCATCCGTCAGAGCGTTTAAATCTTGTTCATAGCCATAGGCAATGACATTAATTCTTCCTGTTTTTGGCGTAATCCAAGTAAATGATTCTTCTGATAAACCTCTTACGACAATTGGAATTTCTTTAAAAACACGTTTCTTTTCTTGTTCAATTTCAATCGTTACCGTTATAAACGACGGGTCTATCTCAATGCTTCCATTACGTATTAATGGCACACGTATCGACGTCGTTTTTTTCAGACCCGAGAGGTCAATTGGTTTCGTTAAAATCTTTTGAACATCTTTCAATGTCTTTTCATCACCAAAAACAACCGCTTCTTCTTTTTCAAGAATTATATTATTTACTTTATAGCCTTGAGAAATGATTCCTGTTGTTTGCGCTTCAATGGGTACTGTTTTCGATGTTGTTCCTAGCGGTAAGATAACATTCACTACACTCGGTTGGAGTTCGACATCTACTTTTTTCCCCTGTATATCATACGCAACAAGTGGAAGTTCTCCTTCAAATGTTGTCGTAAGATTTTTTAAATCAATTTCGACTTTTACACCAGCAATTTTCTCCACCACATCTTTTGCTCCTATAACACTCACTCTTTTCGGATCTAGTTGTGGTGTACCGATAATAAAGTTCGGATCGATATTTCCTTTATTTTTATACTGTACTTCTATGTCTAGTTTTTTTAACACTTTTTCTTGAATATCAACCGTCACTTGTGAAGGTTTAATTTTTACTTTCAATTGATCTGAAATGTTACGATATTCAATGTCTACTGTATGTATGCCTGGTGATAAATTCTCCAAATCGATATAAACTTCAAACTCACGTTTCGCTTTTACAGCGGCCATTAAGCTATTTGCTCCTTCGAGCTCTACTGTTACTTTGTCTGGCAGTCCAGAAACAATGTACTTTTGCTCATCAAAGTACGAACTTACTTCTACATCCTCAATTACCTCCGCATTTTTCAACACAGGAATGAGGGGCGATGTACTTTTTTTCTCTGTACCATTATTTGCCGATATGAACAACATTAACGCTAAAACTAATGCTATGGCACGTAGAAACCATTTACTTTCAAAAAACTGATCCATTATCGTAACCTCCACATCTTTTTAGGCGCTTCTGGTTCTTCAATTGGCTTGATTTCGCTTTCAAGTAATTTTAATAGCATTTCTCCCGTAATGTCGCGTATGAGCTCACCATTTTTCGTTACAGAGATTGAGCCTGTTTCTTCACTTACAACAACCGTTAAAGCATCCGTCACTTCGCTTATACCGAGTGCGGCACGATGTCGCGTACCCAATTCCTTAGAAATAAAAGGGCTTTCTGATAACGGTAAATAACAGCTTGCTGCCTGGATACGGTCACCTTTAATAATTACTGCACCGTCATGTAACGGTGTATTCGGTATAAAAATGTTTGTTAACAACTCTGATGTCACATAGCCTTCCACTTGGATTCCAGTTTCTATGTAATCTGACATCCCTGTTTCGCGTTCAATCGTTATAAGTGCGCCGATTCGTCGCTTTGCCATATACTCTGTTGATTTTACAATTGCACCAATGATTTTGGCATGTTTTTCTTGTTCTTGTGTTGCAGTGCGTAAGAACAATTTCCCTCTACCAAGCTGTTCGAGTGCACGACGTAACTCTGGTTGAAATATAATGATGATGGCTAAAAATCCCCAAGTTAATGCTTGGTCCATCAACTCACCAAGAGTATTCAAATTTAAAAATGTTGAAAGTACGCGTACAACAACGATTATTACGATTCCTTTTAGTAACTGAACAGCCTTAGTTCCTTGGATGACTGTAATGAGTTTATAGATAACAAACCACACAACAAAAATGTCTAGTGCATTTATGAACACGTCGAATAATGTCCAGTTCTCAAACAACATAACAAGGTCCTCCATTTTTTACTCTCATCAATTCCAATGCTAATAGTATATCACATTGTAACAAAGAAACTACACCAATACTGAACAGATTCTATTTCATGGGGGGTGTTTTTTGGTTTTCTATGAAAACTAGTGTAATTTGGTCGCGGGCGTTTGTTTTGTGTTTGGTCAGGCT
The DNA here is from genome assembly GCA_051648945.1 of Bacilli bacterium. GTDB lineage: Bacteria > Bacillota > Bacilli > JBOFGC01 > JBOFGC01 > JBOFGC01. Next base: position 3,921 of record JBOFGC010000560.1, on the reverse strand, counting down.
ACGTCAGGGACCTTCGCTTTCCTGTGGGGCAGCCGTATGCCTCCTCGTCGCGAAAATGCTGCTCCTGCGGGGTCATACTTGGCTACCTGTCCCGTCATCCGTCTCCGGTCCCTGACTCCGCCTTCCCTTGCGGGGAATTGACCACGCGTTAAAACCTTTTCATCCATGGGTTGTGAAAAAATCCACCCTCGCGTTCATGGTTATTTTCTATGAAAATAATTGAGGCTCGCGTATGTTTGTGCGGAGCTTGGGGTACTGCGCCAGGCAACTCCGCGTGCCTTTCGGGGCGGTCGTGTGCCTCCTCGTCGCGGTAAAGCTGCTCCTGCGGGGTCTTGCCTGGCTACTTTGTCCCACGGGAGTCTCCGTCATCTGGCTCCGTAACACTTTACTCGGAATTTGAGCCCGCGTAAAACCTTTTCATACATGGGTTGTGAAAAGGCTACACTCGGGTTTTTCTATTCTTCAAGAATAAATTTCTTTATGTAGCGAAATAATCCGGCTTCGTGTAGTGTTTTACCTAATACGAGTACTGTGGGTCCTAAAATTAAGCCTGCAAAGCCAATGAGTTGATAACCGACAAACAGAGCGATCAAAGTTGCTAATGGATTTACACCGATGTTTGAACTTAAGATTTTTGGTTCAGCCAATTGGCGTTGAACGAGTGTTACGATGTAGAGTACGCCAAGTCCAATTCCAAGTGAAGGTGTACCGAAAATTAATTCAAATACCATCCAAGGAATGAAAACGACAACTGTACCAATGATTGGTAGTAAGTCTAAAAATGCGAGAATGAGCGCGATTGTAAAAGCATAAGGAACACCTAAGATTAATAAACCGATTAAAATGATTACAAAGGTCATACCAATTAAAGTGAACTGTGCACGAATAAAACCACCTAGTGCTTTTTTTAAATCTTCCATTACACTACGTCCACTTTGGAGGATATGTGCTGGAAACACTTTTTTAACATTTCCTTTAATGCTATACCAATCATTACTAATAAAAAATGTACCGAGTGTAGAAAAAATCAACACAGTTAGTAGAGTAGGAAATGAACGTAAAATATTCGTTAAAAAAGTAAGTACGCTCGTCAGTATGTCTTTTCCTGTTTGAATTAATGAGTTTCCAATAGATTGTAGGTTGTCCGCGATTGTTTTTTGTTGCGCTAAATCCAAACGTCGATACAAATCCGTAATTTGTTCGTAAATGGGTGAGATTTTCTCATAAACAAAGTTGAAAATGTAATTCATAATCGTTTCAAAGTTCTCAGGTACGACAGCGACAAGATGCGTAAGCCCGGTTATTGTTTCTGTAATCATTATTGCAGAACCACCAATTAAAAGTGCAATAAGGGTTAAAATAGAGACAATAACACTAAGAGCCCTAGGTATTTTCAATTTATTTGTCATAATATTGACTACCGGATTGATGATAAGCGCTAATAAAAAGGCGAATAGAAAAGGGTAGGTAAGTGCGACAAAATACTTAATTGAAAAAAATCCTAATAAGGCGATGACTATGACAAACATCAGTCGAAAAGACTGGCGAATAAATGGATGCTGCATAGTGTCCTCCTTTTTTCTATGTTTTCTCATTTATTGTATAGTTAAACGAAATAAAAAGGAAGAGAAGTTATTAGAATTGTGAAACAAAATGAAAGTGAGGAAGAGAACGATGGGGATCGAAGGTTTTTTATTACTTGTAGCGCTTCTCGCAATCGGGTGGTTTGCTAAAAATACATCATTGATGATTGCGGTTGCTGTGTTACTTATCATTCGAGCGCTTGGCCTAGATGAGAGAGCTTATCCATTTTTACAGAGTAAAGGAATTATGCTTGGTGTAACGATTATAACGATTGCAGTACTTGTTCCGATTGCGACCGGTGAAATCGGACTGAAATCATTTGTCGATTCACTTAAAAGTCCCGCAGCTTGGATTGCGCTCGTATCTGGGGTACTCGTTGCGATGATTGCTAAAAATGGAATCACTCTACTTGCAGAGGACCCACTTATTACAGCTGCGCTAGTGTTTGGTACAATTATTGCAGTAGGTGTATTTGGAGGCGTAGCAGTAGGGCCGCTCATAGGGGCAGGAATTGCGTATACGACGATGCAAATTGTCTCCTTTTTCACTTCATAACGATATGGAATAGAAATCAAAGAAACGACCTCGAATGGATGATTCATGAGGTCGTCTCTTTGGTTTTAAAGAAATACATCTAATTAATATCCAGTATTTTCGAATTATTATACAAAATGATTATTTTACCTATACTCAATAAGTTTCCAATGTTGTGATTATTTGATATAATGACGGTGTATTGCTTCTGATAAGGTTATTTTTATATAAACATTTTTATGGACGAGAAAATGAAAACGTTTTTCTAAATGGTTGGTCCTACTGTGGAAACAACCCCTTTAACTTATCAGACATACAAAAAAGGGGTATAAAATAGCAAAGGGGAGAGTTTAATGACATTAATTCGTGGTTTAGAAGGAGTTATCGCATCTACTTCTTCGGTAAGTTCAATAATCGATGATACACTTACATATGTTGGTTATCCGATTGATGATTTAGCAGAGCATGCGAGCTTTGAAGAGATTGTTTACTTGCTTTGGAATGGAAAATTACCAAATGCGCAAGAATTAGAAGAATTGACGAAAGATTTACAATCTAATGCTGCACTACCGACAGAAATTATTGAATTTTTAAGAAACGCTGACCTTAGCGGACATCCGATGAGCGTTCTACGCACAGTAGTATCGATGCTATCTATGTATGATAGCGAATCAGAAGAAATGTCTAAGGAAGCAAATTATCGCAAAGCAGTAAAGTTACAAGCGAAAATTGCAACAATTGTAACGGCATTTGCTCGTATTCGTAAAGGTTTAGATCCTGTTGTTCCAAACGCAGATTTGAGCTATGCAGCCAATTTTCTGTATATGTTAAACGGCGAAGTGCCATCTGAAGTAGCTGAGCGTGCATTTAACACAGCACTTGTCCTTCATGCTGACCACGAACTAAATGCATCTACATTTACTGCACGTGTATGTGTAGCGACACTCTCTGATATGTACTCAGGTGTAACTGCAGCGATTGGTGCACTAAAAGGACCACTTCACGGTGGCGCAAACGAACAAGTTATGAAAATGTTACTTGATATAGGGGATATCGGGAACGTTGAACCATACGTGTTAACATTAATTAATAATAAAGCAAAGATTATGGGATTTGGTCATCGCGTATATCGTAAAGGCGATCCACGTGCGAAACATTTACGTGAAATGAGCCGTAGTCTCTGTGAAATGACGGGTCAAACAAAGTACTTTGAAATGAGTGTGCAAATTGAAGAGCTTATGAAAGAGACGAAAAACATTCCACCGAATGTCGACTTTTACTCTGCTTCAATGTATCACTGTTTAGGTTTAGAGTATGATTTGTTTACACCAATTTTTGCAGTAAGTCGAGTGAGTGGTTGGGTAGCACATATTCTTGAGCAATATGATAACAACCGAATTATTCGTCCTCGTGCAGAATACGTCGGTCCTAATGTTCAAAAATACGTTCCAGTTTCGGAACGTGCTTAATAATAAAAAATGGTAATGCGCGCATCGTGCGCGCTTTGAAATAAGGAGGAAGTTATTATGTTATTACAAGGTGAAAAAATTCAGGTTATCGATGGAAAATTAGTTGTCCCAAATGCACCAATCATTCCTTTTATTGAGGGTGATGGTACAGGTCGTGACATTTGGCGTGCTTCTTCACGCGTTTTACAAGCTGCAGTTGAGAAAGCATACGACGGTGAGCGTCAAATCGTATGGAAAGAAGTATTAGCTGGTGAAAAAGCATTCAATGAAACAGGAAGCTGGTTACCAGAAGAGACGTTAGATCAAATTCGTGAATATATTATTGCGATTAAAG
>JBOFGC010000559.1:0-1109 GCA_051648945.1 Bacilli bacterium | reverse complement strand
ATTTTGTGTAAAAAGTGCAAAGGAAAATCCTACATCTATCAATTAGAAACGATTGAAAAATACATAGCAAAAGCACCGCATTTGGCACAATACTTTACAGTACAACTCGATACAACAAACAACGACGCATCGCTTCTTCATTCGAATGAGGAACCATTTGAACAATGGACACCACAATGGGCAAGTAAATTCGAAGGCAACTATTTACCAGTTTATCCGTTTAGCAGTGTTCCACTTTGGAATGAAAACATCACACATTTAATCGCTCAAACAGAGTTAGAAAATGACATTATGAACGGAATTCTCCTTTACCAAACAGTCGGTCGCTATGTGTATACTTTTTCCGATACTACGACATTTAGTATCGATGTGTATCCAGGTTCTTCCCTCGTTACGCCCTATGTCGTTGTACATAAGCAACATGAAAATACGTATAGCTCATGAAAAAAAGCCATCTCGAGGATGGCTTTTTTGGTGTTCGATTATTGGTTTTAGTGGTGCGAAGTGGAACATAACTATTTGCGGTTTACCGTAACTTATCCTACGTCCCCACATCAAACAACAATCCTTATTTTAAAGTCGCGATAACTTCAATCTCAACAAGTGCATCTTTCGGTAGACGTGCCACTTCCACACAACTACGCGCTGGAAAATCACCTGTAAAGTATTGTGCATACACTTCATTCATTTTGCCGAAGTCATTCATATCTTTAATAAAAACAAGTGTTTTGAACACAGTATCAAGACTTGCTCCCGCTTCAGTAAGAACTGCACTCAAATTTTTAAACGCCTGATGCGTTTGCTCTTCAATCGTTGTGTATAACTCACCCGTTTCAGGATTTAGCCCAAGCGCACCTGACGTGTAAACCATACCATTTACAATCGTTGCTTGTGAATACGGACCAATTGCTGCTGGTGCATTTGGTGTGAAAACCACTTCTTTACTCATAATTTCTTACCTCCAAGAATAGAATCCAATCTATTTTTCATTATAATGCTTTTCCCATAGAATATACACATGAAAACAAACCCTTTTCACAACCCATGGATGAAAAGGTCTAACGCAGAGTTGCCTGACGCAGCACCCCAGCTCCACACAAACATACGCG
>JBOFGC010000558.1:0-2403 GCA_051648945.1 Bacilli bacterium | reverse complement strand
GTTGTATCGTGCACCGCAGATGGACCAGCCTGCGCTGTTGCAATATACAGGAGGAAGTACGGGATTTCCGAAAGCAGCGGTACTTACGCATGGCAACTTATCAAGCAATGCACAAATGTGTGGCGACTGGCTCCACTTTATAAAACCAAATAGCGTCGTTCTCGGCTTATTACCATTTTTTCACGTGTATGGTCTAACGACAGTGTTGAATGTAGCCATCGTCCGAAGATTTCATTGCGTCATCGAACCGCGCTTTGAAAAACGAAGAGCAATCAAACTTTTAAAAAAATACGCACCGAGCTTTTTCCCTGGTGCACCGACAATGTACGCGGCGATGTTACAAGAAGAAGCATTGTTTCGCAACTTTCCACAACGTAAGACATATTGTATAAGTGGCAGTGCGCCACTCCATCAACGGATTAAAGTGAAATGGGAAGCACTTACGGGTGGAACGCTTGTCGAAGGGTATGGACTTACAGAAGCAAGTCCAGTTACGCACAGCAATCCACTTCAACATGGTGGCAAAGCAGGGAGCATCGGTTTAGTTTGGCCACATACGACTTGTGAAATTCGCAGCTTATCAGGAGAAAATTTATGTGGAGTGAACGAAGTAGGTGAACTCTGGATCAAAGGCCCTCAAGTGATGAACCAATATTGGAATAGAGATGAAGAAACAAAAGCAACGATTATTGACGGATGGTTGCGAACGGGCGATTTAGGCAGAGTAGATAGCGATGGCTATTACTACATCGTCGGCCGTAAAAAAGATACGATCATAACGGGTGGGATGAACGTGTATCCACTAGAAGTAGAAGAAGTACTAAACGAACATCCACTCGTAAAAGAAGCGATTGTCGTAGGTGAACCCGATATGTACTGGGGAGAAATCGTCGTTGCACACGTCGTTCTCCATGAAGGATTATCAGTTAGTGAAGAAGAGTTATTACAATGGTGCAGAAAAAATGTAACAAATTTTAAATGCCCAAAACGCATTGTCTGGCAGTCAGAACTCCCAAGAACGACAATGGGGAAAATCTTACGACATAAATTGAAAACAGATGGAGCAAACTGAAGATGTTGGCTTTTTGACAGCAAAAGTCTTCTCCTTCTCATTGGTTGAGCATTTTACTAACCGAACTGAACCCCAGGTGATATGCTGATTGTAATGTACCAAAAAGGGGGAATTGCAAATGGCTGTTATCAATGCAAATGTAGACACGTTCAAAGACGTATCATCAGAAGGCGTCGCGCTCGTCGATTTTTGGGCACCCTGGTGTGGCCCGTGTAGAATGTATGCGCCCATCCTTGACGAACTCGCAGAAGAATTAAGCAATCAAGCAAAAATTATCAAAGTAAATGTAGATGAATTTCAAAGCATAGCTGATCAATTTGACATAATGAGCATCCCAACATTATGCGTTTTCAAAAATGGTGAAGTAGTTGATAAAGCGATAGGACTTCAATCAAAAGAAGCACTCGCAACCTTAATCGAAAAACACCTATAATATACACAAATAAAAATACGCGTATTCTCAATAGTTTTCCTAGTTCATAATAATAATAATAATAATAATAATAATAATAATAATAATAAACGCGAGCGAGCCTTACTCACAACCCACGGATGAAAAGTTTAACGCGCGCTCAACTTACAGCAAGGGTAGGCGGAGTCAGGCACCGAAGACTCCCGCGGAATCAGGCACACGACCGCCCCGCAGGAAAGCGAAGGTGCCTGACGAAGCCGGACCACCACAAAACAGACGCTCGCGAGCAAAAAGTAAGCGGTAACCCATTAGTTTTCACAGAAAAACCCAATCCATCTGTACCATTTTTAGACAAAATCAGAACCACCCATTTCTAATTATTTGAGCAATATACTAACAGTGCGTTATAATAGATGGTATACTGTTTTTATAATTTTCAATATCACGGAGGTAGGACACATGGCTGTTATTAATGCAAATGTAGAAACATTCAAAGATGTTACATCAGAAGGTGTAGCTTTAGTAGATTTTTGGGCACCTTGGTGTGGACCATGTAAAATGTTAGCTCCTGTTCTTGATGAACTGGCTGAAGATTTAGGCGAAACAGCAAAAATCGTAAAAGTTAATGTAGACGAAAACCAAGCAATTGCTGGTCAATTCGGCGTAATGAGCATCCCGGCTTTATTCGTATTAAAGAACGGTGAAGTTGTCGGTCAAGCAGTTGGTTACAAACCGAAAGAAGCATTAGCGGAGTTAATCGAAGAACACTTATAAGATTGTAGTACTAAAACTGTCGTCATGCACAAAAATGTGCGTATTTGGCGACAGTTTTTTCATATTTAAAAAATTCAATTTGCTAAACGTACAGAATTGTGTAAAATGGAAAGTAGAATTTTAACTTATTGTATGATGGAGGAAT
>JBOFGC010000557.1:0-3261 GCA_051648945.1 Bacilli bacterium | reverse complement strand
CCTGAGCCAGGATCAAACTCTCCATAAAAGAATTGTTTGAGTAAGCTCAAATAATTTAAAAAGTAAAAATTGTTGATTGCTTAATGCAATCGTAAAGTTTACGCTGTCGTTTTGTTTAGTTTTCAAAGTACAATTTCTTGTGCGCCTTCTTTCAAAAGCGACTTGGTTATCTTAGCATTTTCACAACTTGAAGTCAACATCAAATGTTTTCTTTTTCGTTGCTCTCTTGCTGACTTGATATACTTTATCACTTGAGTATTCGTTCGTCAATACTTTTTACAATTTAAATTACTAAGTGCCTTTCGAATCTACAATTCATCATGAAACAGCATGTATTCTTCCATCGAATACTACACCGATGTTGCTATGAACTGGCACCTCTCTCAACTCATTACAATAAAAAGATCTTGTTCATCCAATATCTTACTGCAATTAATCAAAAAAAGTGATGCCCAAATGAATGGGACATCACTTTTTTTAAGTAGTTGAAATCAACTTTTTTAAATCAGAAATAGAACAATCTCTTTTTTTCAGCGCTGTAGAACAGTTCGGACACATCGTTTGATACATTTTCGTTGCAGCGTCCTGATAAAATGTCGCATAGCCTTTGAAATCTTTTCCGAAAGTATCTTCATAACTGAAGTAACAAATGCTACATTGCGTGCCATTTAAACGAATTGCTTTCGCATATTGCTTTTTTACACTTTCATCAACATCATTGTAGAACGCAGATTTCTTCATATCCTGAAGAATTTTCTTTTCTACTGTCAAATCTACTAATTTTTGCAGGATATGTTCAGGCATTTTTGTTGTTGTGCCTTGTTTTGTAATGGAAACGTCGAGTGTTGCGATGTTAATCACTTTATAATCCGCTGCAAGTTGCTTGATCCAAGCCGCTGTGATTTTGAGTTCTGGTTTGTCTGCAACATTAACTTCTTTCACTTGTTCTTGTGTTCCATTTGTATAAATCGTATATTTCCAACGGTTTTCTGTGAGGTGTTCGATATTTAAGAAATATGGTTTTGTGGAAACTTGCTCTTCAAGACCAAGTTCTTCAAAAATCTCTTCGATCTCATCCACTTGCTTTATTAGAGGTACTTCATTTTCTGTTTTTTTCGGTGTCGGTGGAGTTACTTTATCAACTTCTACTTTACTTGGTACATTTACCGTCTTTACCGGCGGTGCACTTTCTTCTTTAGCCTTTGTGCTTGAGGTATCGGTGCCTAACCATAATCCTGCTAGGTGTTTGCCTTCCTCTTTGGTAATGCTGTAATTTGTTAGATACGGCATTTTAAAAATACGCATGCCTTGAAGCACATCTATTTTTTCTAATTCAGCTCTTGAAAGAACGCTCTCTGGTTTATAATCATCGATTTCAATTGGTACATACAGTCTGTCTTCTTCGGTCGTAGTAAACCACTCTGTAATAAACGTTGCTTTTCCTTTGATTGTACCTTTTGCAATAATTCCACTATCAGCAAGTTCTCGATTCGTTATTGCCCAAATGTATACCATGTCCCCCGTACGAATTTTGTTTATATGTTGAGTTTGTTTTAGAGGAAGAAAAATATCATTCGTACTATTTATATAACTATGTATATCAAGTTCTGTCGTTTCAACTTGAAATATCCACGTGTTAAATTCTAGTCCATGTCGTAGTTGGCCAAAATAAAATGCAAGTTCTTTCCAAGGATTCCCTTCAAAAATACGGTTCATTTGCGTGATGGCAATATCCATCTCATTTTCTTGCGTAATAGTTCCCATACCTAAATGTTGGGCAATCGTTTTTAATAATGATCGCTCTGGAAGTTTCGTACTATTATTCACGACAATTAATGAAATTGGTGGTAACCCAAAGCGAATACAAATAATTGAAATCCTCTCTAACGGGTCTGCCCATACCTGAATTGATGATTCTTTGCGAAATTGGCTTGCGAGTTCGCTCATCGGAACAAGCTCACCTTTCTCCGCTTTTGTTACTAAAAATTCATAAACTGCTTTTAATTCTTTGTTTTTCATTCTTCATACCTCTCCATACATAGAAATCGAAGCACACAAACGTAAGCATTTACTTTATCTATTTTGCTCTTTGCTAGTGACGATATTACAATTTTATATATGCTTTTCTATGTATAACTCACTACATTTCACTATTTCAATAAAACATAGTATCATAAAACGTGTACAATTGACTATAAAGGAGATGACATTATCTTGGAAAAAGTTATAAAATTGAATGACGGACATACAATTCCGGCGATTGGGCTTGGTGTTTGGAAAGCTACAGATGGAGCTGAAGTTGAAAAAAGTATCGCTACCGCTTTAGAAGCAGGCTATCGTCTCATCGATACTGCAGCCATTTATGGCAATGAGGTTGGCGTTGGCGCTGCTATTGCTGCGAGCAACGTTCCGAGAGAAGAACTTTTCATTACAACGAAAGTTTGGAATGACGCACAAGGCTATGACGCAACTATCGCTGCTTGCGAAGAAAGTCTAAAAAAATTAGGTTTAGATTATGTGGATTTGTATTTAATTCATTGGCCCGTACCAAAAGAAGATGCATACATCGAAACATACAAAGCACTTGAAGCCTTACAAAAAGCTGGAAAAGTAAAATCAATTGGTGTCGCAAATTTCCATATTGCTTATCTAGAGCGCATTTTACAAGAGTGCGATGTAAAACCTGTGCTCAATCAAATCGAACTTCATCCGTACTTATCGCAAAAAGAACTGTTAGCGTGGTGTCAACAACATGATATCGTCGTTCAGGCATGGAGTCCATTTATGCATGGTGGCGCTGTACTGACTGACCCAACAATTACTGAAATTGCTCAATCAAAAGGTGTCACTATCGCACAGTGTATATTACGCTGGCATTTACAAAACAAAGTTATTCCTATTCCAAAGTCTGTTACACCTTCTCGAATCACAGAAAATTTCGATGTTTTTGGTTTTTCTTTGTCTGATGAGGAGATGACAGCGATTGATCAATTGAATCGCGACGAACGATTTGGTCCTGACCCTGCGTATTATCCACCTGAAAATTAAAAAAAGAAGAAGAAATCACATTATGATGATTTCTTCTTCTTTTTTACTCGCACACGTAAACAATTCGTTGAAACTTACCTTTTAGTACTTTCGCAGTGTCTATTATTGTAAAACCAACTTGTTCTAATTCTACGTCCATTGGGTCAAAGGCAACGAGAATCAACCGGCGTGCGATTTTCCTCGCTGAAGCAATAATTTCAAATTGCTCTTCTT
>JBOFGC010000556.1:0-4187 GCA_051648945.1 Bacilli bacterium | reverse complement strand
GAAAGTTTGTTCCAAGTAACAATGAGATGACTGCGTTTTTACTGTATAAAATGTATATCGCACTCGTATTTGAGTGGTCGGAAACACATGAAGAACTTTCTAGTGAAGAAATTTCGACGATTCTCCGTACGTATTTATTACAAGGGTTATCACCACGATAACCTTTTCTTGCGCAGTGAAATGACCGTTTGAACATTTTGGTCATTTGGTTCTAAGGTAGAAATGGGGGAGATAGAAGTGAACAGTTGGAATGTATGGAAAAAGGAATGGGAAGGGATTGCAAAAAATCGGAAAATGACAATCGCGATTGTTGGATTATTATTTGTACCGATTTTATATTGTGGACTCTTTCTATGGGCATTTTGGGACCCATATGCACGACTTGAAAAAATGCCAGTTGCTATTGTAAATATGGACACCGGTGCAACACTTAACGACACATCCGTTTCTGTTGGTGATGAACTTGTCGACAAGTTAAAGGAAGACGGTTCGTTTCTCTGGACTACCGTTTCTCAAAAAGAGGCGGAGGAAGGTCTTGTTGATGAATCCTATTATGCGGTCGTAACAATTCCAAAAGACGCATCAGAAAATGCAATATCAATCACAGAAAAAACACCTTCGAAAGTGAAATTAGAGTTTCGACCGAACGAAGGCTTTAACTTTTTAGCAGGACAAATCGCAAATACTGGAATCATTCAAATTCGTGAACAACTTGGCAACACATTAACAAAAACATATGCCGAAACAATCGTTGATCAAGTAACAGAATTAACATCAGGATTCACAGAAGTGAACGATGGTGCAATAGCTATTCGTGACGGCGTTACAGAAGCAGACAAAGGGGCCGTAAAATTAAATACGTATTTGCATGAGTTGTCAAAAAAATCACTCGAATTTAACGATGGTCTTACTCAAGCAGAAGCAGGCGGTAAGAAACTACAACTTGGTTTAAGTACACTTCAATCAGGAGTAAACAGCTTGGAGACAGCAAGCGGACAACTATCTGATGGTGCTACTAAAGTTGGTCAAGGTGCTAGTGACTTATCAAAAGCATTAGAGCAAATTTCAGGTGGCGCAACTTCATTGAAAGATGGCGCAACAACACTTGAAGAAAAAAGTGAAACATTAGCAAATGGCGCACAAAGTGTACAAACAAACACAGAAACGTATGTATCAGGCGTAAAAAATAGTGCAGCTGGAGCGAAATCAGTAGCGGATGGTATTGCACAATTAGAAAAGCAAACCGAAGCACTTATTGCTAGCTTGCCACCTGCACAACAAGAAGCGTTTAAAAAGCAATTAAGTACACTTAAACAAGGCGCAAACGCTGTTGCAAGTGGAACGGCTCAACTTGCTGAAAAAGGAACAGCACTCAGTGAAGGAACGAAAGCTGTTGCAGAAGGCACAACTGCCGTACATGAAGCGCATAGTACATTAAAAGATGGAGCAACAACACTTGCAGAAGGTGCAAGTAAAGCAAGCAAAGGCGCTACAGAACTGAACAAAGGTGCAAGCACGTGGAACGTAGGAATGACACAATTCGTTTCAGGCGTTGATACGTTGAAATCAGGCGTAGATGCATTAGCAACAGGCAGTGGTGACTTAGTAAAGGGTCAGGCACAACTTGTTGATGGTGGTACAGCGTTTGTAGACGCAACAGCACAACTAAGTGAAGGAAGTAGCGACTTAACAGTTGGTATGGACAAATTAAAAGAAGGTTCAACAACATTTGCAAAAGAAATTGGTAAAGCGAATGACAAAGTAGGCGATGTAAAAATTGATGATGAGCAAATCACAATGATAAGCGAACCAGTAGAAGTAGACACAAATTCGTTCGCACATGTACCTAACTATGGAACAGGATTTGCACCGTATTTCTTATCACTTGGTCTATTCGTTGGTTCTCTCATGCTTTCTATTGTTTTCCCATTAAATACGATTATTCCAGGAACAAAAAATGGATTCGTAGCATGGGCAAGCAAGTTTGGCGTATTAGTAGCAATTGGTACGGTTCAAGCAGTAGCAGCTGTATGTCTTCTGTTATATGGACTCGATATGCAAGCTGAAAATGTACCGATGTTATTTGGAATGGCGATACTCACTAGCATCACGTTTATGACGATTATTCAATTCCTTGTTACAACAATGCATGATGCAGGTCGATTTGTAGCTGTTGTTTTATTAATTTTACAACTTACAGGTAGTGCAGGAACATTCCCGTTAGAGATTATTCCTGAATCATTACAAGCGCTAAATCCATTTTTACCAATGACATATACAGTACATGCGTTCAAAGCAGTTATTTCTTCAGGAGATAGTAGTGTATGGATGCAAAATGCAGGTGTGTTAGTAGGAATGATTTCATTATTCGCAGTAGGTACGATTGTATATTGGCAGCTTGTTTTGAAAAAGAAGGAAAGTGTAACAACTGTAGCATAATTTGAGAAAGCCGGGTGAATGTTCACTCGGCTTTTTTTTACAAAAATTGAAAGACGTTCTATGAGTTTTCTCTCTTTGTCCATGTATCATTTACACACCTGTTTCATAACTTTATAAAAAAGGTAAAAGAGAGGGTGAATGCTTTGGAAATGGGCGAAAAGCGTGCGTTGGAGCATGCGATTGATGATATAACGAATATTGCTACGCAGTTTGGTTTAGATTTTTATCCGATGCGTTATGAAATATGTCCGGCCGAAATTATTTATACGTTTGGCGCATACGGAATGCCTACCCGATTTTCACATTGGAGTTTTGGTAAACAATTTCACAAAATGAAAGTGCAGTACGATCTTGGGCTTAGTAAAATCTATGAACTTGTTATAAATTCGGATCCTTGTTATGCGTTTCTATTAGATACAAATTCACTCATCCAAAACAAATTAATCGTCGCACACGTACTTGCACATTGCGATTTTTTTAAAAATAATGTCAGATTTAAAAATACGAAGCGCGATATGGTTGAAAGCATGAGTGCAACCGCAGAACGAATTTCAGCATACGAAAAGAAGTATGGAAAAGAAGAAGTGGAAAAATTTCTAGATGAAGTGTTGACGATTCAAGAACATATCGACCCAAGTCTCGTTCGTCCAACGCTGGGCATTCAAACAGAGAAAATTAAGACGACACGAGAAAAAGGCCCATTTGATGATTTATGGAATTTGGACGCACCAGCTACTCCAGTGTCACAACCAAGCTCCATTGAGCAATTCCCTAGTGCACCTGAAAAGGACATTCTCCTGTTTATTGAACAACACGCACATTATTTACAAGATTGGCAACGCGATATTATTACGATGATGCGTGAAGAAATGCTTTATTTTTGGCCACAGTTAGAGACGAAGATTATGAATGAAGGCTGGGCGAGTTATTGGCATCAACGCATACTTAGGGAATTAGATTTAGATAGTGGAGAATCAATTGAGTATGCGAAATTAAATGCCGGCGTCGTAATTCCATCACGTACAACGATTAATCCTTACTATCTCGGATTAAAAATATTTGAAGACATAGAAGAGAGATACAACAACCCGACAAAAGTAATGCTAGAGAACGGCGTAAAACCAAATAGTGGAAAAGAAAAAATGTTTGAAGTGCGAGAACTTGAATCGGATATGTCCTTTTTACGAAACTATTTGACGAAAGAACTAATCGCACGTGAAGATTTATATCTCTTTCAAAAACAAGGAAAAGACTACAAAATCATTGATAAAGAATGGGAACATGTACGCAATCAACTCGTCTCAATGCGTGTGAATGGAGGATATCCATATTTAGAAATCATCGACGGAGATTATAATCGAAATGGAGAACTGTATATTATGCACCGCTATGAGGAAATTGAGTTAGATGTAAAATATTTAGAAAAAGTGATTCCGAATATGTATAGTCTATGGGGACGAAATGTTCACCTTGAAACAGTCGTTGAGAATAAAAAAATAACGTTTTACTATGACGGAAAAAGTTTACAACGGAAGTATTTATAAGAATGAGAATAGAAAGCCCCAAGAGAAACTAACGCGATTAGTTTCTCTTTTTTTTTCACAACCCGTGGATGAAAAGGTTTTAACGCGACCATCAACACTTCGATGAAGGGTACGGAGAAAGGCAACGGAGACTCCCGTGGAATCAGGCGGAAACGTGTGACCCCACAGGAGCAGCTTTACCGCGACGAGGAGGCACAGTGCCGC
>JBOFGC010000555.1:0-3771 GCA_051648945.1 Bacilli bacterium | reverse complement strand
TTAGGTGGCGTATTTAACGTGCTTGGTGGGGATTGAACACGCTCTTTTGAGCGTGTTTTTTCTGTCAAAAAAAGGCCATCACATCTCATGTGATGGTCTTAAGATCTAATTATAACTACGTACAACGCCAACTACTTTTCCTAGGATTGTTACATTTGCAAGTAGGATAGGTGAAAGTCGATCGTTTTCTGGTTGTAAGCGGAAATGATCTTTTTCTTTGTAAAATGTTTTGACAGTAGCTTCGTCTTCTTCAGTCATTGCAACAACAATTTCACCATTTGATGCACTTGGTTGAGCGCGGACGATCACATAGTCATGGTCAAGGATACCAGCATTCATCATACTGTCGCCACTTACGCGAAGCATAAAGTGTTCACTTGGGTCACCTTTTAACATCGTTAATGGAATGGTCATCACATCTTCCGCATGTTGAATTGCGGTAATTGGTATGCCAGCAGTAACTTTTCCGAGTACTGGGATAGAAGCAACGGCAGAGCTGCTAAATCCATCTTTTTGACCATTATCATAAAGGACTTCGATTGCACGTGGTTTTGTTTTATCACGGCGAATGAATCCATTTTTCTCAAGTTGGTCTAAATGATTATGTACGGTAGAACCTGAGGCAAGTCCAACACCTACAGCGATTTCTCGAACGCTCGGTGGATAGCCTTTACGTTGAATCTCGTCTTGAATAAAAGAAAGTATGGCTTCTTGGCGTTTGCTGATTTTCATACGTTACCCCTCCTTTGATATTTGCGTACGTTTGTTCGTAAGTTTATTATAGCATGTCTTTCTGTAGTGTACAAACATTTGTTCTTTTTTTGAAAGGAAAACTTTTTCCCACGAAATTCACAATTTTACTAACGTTTAGCCAAGAAAAGATGGTAAAATAATAATGGATTTTCACTACCAAATATTGAAATACATATATTGGTAGATGGGAGGAGGGAGTTCTGTTGCGTGTCGCAATTTATGCTCGCGTGAGCACTCAAAAAACATCACAATCTTCCTCTTTAGCACGACAAGTAAATGAGCTTACCAAACTTGCCGAGCGAAAAAACTTTCACATCGTAGAAAGTGTTGCGGAAGAGGGGAGTAGTTATACCCTTGAGCGCGAAGGACTTTTAAAGTTGTTTGCTCTGTGTGATGATGGTGCAATTGAAGGAATTCTCATAAACGATGAGACAAGAATTGGTCGTGGCAATGCCCGCCTTGCAATTCTTCACTATTTGCGCAAAAAAAATGTTACGCTATATACGGCTGTTCATGAAGGCAATTTACAGCTAAGTGAAGCAGATACGATGGTTATGGATATACTAAGTGTTGTCGAAGAATTTCAACGCAAAATCCATAATTTGAAAATTCAGCGTGGGATGAAAAGAGCAATAGAAGAAGGGTATAACCCAGCAGAAAATCTGAGTAATCGCGGAAAAAATGCTGGTCGTGAGCGAAAAGAAGTACGCATTGAAGATATTGTCACACTCCGAGAAAAAGGACTAACTTTTCAAGAAGTGGCAGCAACGTTGCGTGGTTTAGGGTATGATGTTTCAAAGGCGACAGTTCATCGTCGGTATGTAGAGTTTACAGAGAGCAAAATAATTTAAAAGGATACATAAGTAGGTGGAAAAAATGGATATGGATCAACTCATTGCACGAATCAATGTTCTTGCAAACAAGAAAAAAGCGACTGGACTTTCAGAAGAAGAAACAACAGAACAACAAGAATTACGCCAACTTTATTTACAAAATTTCCGTCAAGGTGTTTTGAATCAACTTTCTTCTATAAAAATTGTTGATGAAAAAGGAAAAGACGTAACACCAGAAAAGCTACAACAACTAAAAAACTCGAATAAACCGCACTAATTTTAGCGTGTTTAAATAAATCACGGGGAGATTACGAATGAGTACAACTACCATTAGTCAACTTTCAGTAAACGCAATTCGCACACTTTCAATTGATGCAATTGAAAAAGCAAATTCAGGACATCCAGGAATGCCAATGGGTGCAGCACCAATGGGGTATGCATTATGGGCAAAAGTGATGAATCAATCACCACAAAATCCTAAATGGTTTAACCGCGACCGTTTTGTTTTATCAGCGGGTCATGGTTCAATGTTTTTATACAGCCTTTTACATTTATCAGGTTACAATGTAAGCATTGATGATTTAAAGTCATTCCGTCAATGGGATTCAAAAACACCAGGTCACCCTGAATATGGTCATACAGAAGGTGTCGAAGCGACAACAGGACCACTTGGTCAAGGTATTTCAATGGCTGTAGGTATGGCGATGGCAGAAGCACATTTAGCGGCGAAGTATAACAAGCCGAATTATGATGTTGTTTCTCACTTCACATACGCAATTTGTGGAGATGGCGATTTAATGGAAGGTGTAAGCGCAGAAGCTTCTTCATTCGCAGCACATCTTCAACTTGGACGCCTTATCGTACTTTATGATTCAAATGATATCTCTCTAGATGGCGAATTAAACATGTCGTTTAGTGAAAGCGTAGAAGACCGTTACAAAGCGTACGGATGGCAAGTTATCCGCGTAGAAGACGGGAACGATCTTGTTGCAATTGAAAAAGCAATTAAAGACGCACAAGCGGAAACATCAAAACCAACATTAATCGAAGTGAAAACGACGATTGGTTTCGGCTCACCAAACAAATCAGGTTCTGCTGATTCACATGGTGCCCCACTTGGAGCGGATGAAATTAAATTAACAAAAGAAGCATATGCTTGGTCGTTTGAAAATGACTTCCACGTTCCAGAAGAAGTGTACACTCACTATCGTGAAACTGTATATGACCGTGGTGCAACTGCAGAAGCTGCGTGGAACAAACTTTGGGACGCTTATGCAAGTGAATTCCCTGAGCTCGCTGCTGAACTTATGGATGCATACAACGGCAAACTTCCTGAGAACTGGTACTCTGCACTTCCAACGTATGAAGTTGGTAAATCAGAAGCGACGCGTAACACATCAGGTCAAGCAATTAATGCGATTGCTGGTGTAGTACCTAGTTTCTTCGGTGGTTCTGCTGACTTAGCAGGTTCAAATAAAACGTACATCAAAGGTGCTGGCGATTTCTTACCATCATCAAAAGACGGACGTAACATTTGGTTTGGTGTTCGTGAATTCGCAATGGGTGCAGCGCTTAACGGTATGGCACTTCATGGTGCGTTAAAAGTATACGGAGCAACATTCTTCGTATTCTCGGACTACTTAAAACCAGCTATTCGTTTATCAGCGTTAATGAACTTAGGCGTTGTTTACGTGTTTACGCACGATTCAATTGCAGTAGGTGAAGATGGCCCAACGCATGAGCCAATCGAACAATTAGCAGCACTTCGTTCTATGCCAAACGTTTCAACAATTCGTCCAGCTGATGGAAACGAAAGCACAGCTGCTTGGCAAATCGCGGTTGAGGAAAATACGAAACCAACGTGTCTCGTTTTAACTCGCCAAAATTTACCTGTATTAGCTGGAGCAGCAGAAGATACGTATAGCAAAGTAAAACATGGTGCATACACAATTTATGCATCAGAAAATCCACAAGCTCTACTTCTAGCATCTGGTTCTGAAGTTCATCTTGCTGTTGCTGCAGCAGAAGAATTAAAAGCGCAAGGTGTTTCTGTAAACGTAGTAAGCATGCCATCATGGGATTTATTTGATGCACAGGATGCTGCGTACAAAGAAAGTGTGCTTCCAAACGGCGTTCGTACACGTCTTGCAATCGAAATGGGTAGCTCATTAGGTTGGGGCAAGTA
>JBOFGC010000554.1:0-3683 GCA_051648945.1 Bacilli bacterium | reverse complement strand
GCTTACACTACTCGCTGCGAAATATTGTGACCGTTTTTCCACCGGAGCAATTTTGGCGATATATTCGTTATATACGGGTACAATTAAAACTTCGCCGAGGGTAAAAATTGTAATTGCTATAATAAGCGAAGAAAGCGATTGGCTGATTGCAAATAGAAACATTGCCAGTGCATACAAAACGCTCGAAAGCACAAACACACTTCGTTCTTCTACTCTTTGTGTAATTTTCAATGCCGGATATGCTAGTAGTACAACGAGTATTCCATTAAGCGTGACGAGAAGTGCAAGTAATTTCACACTATCAAAAACAAGTAAATTTCCAAATACTACGACGGATAGATTTCCAATTTTCTCCTGAAGATGCAGACCAACAAGCAATTCAATTTGCATCGTCGTACACCCACTTAACACGCCCGCCAAAACAAATAGAAAAAAACTCATTTTTAAACAGAGTGCTTTATAGCTTTTCAACTGCTGCATTATTCCCATCGATGACGTACGATTTTCCTCTACACTACTGATCATCGTTTCGTCCATATATTTAAAATACATTAGAAATGAAGCACAATATATCAAAGTGGAAGCAACAAATAAGTCTGCTCGATGTGAATAAAACAAAAGTGCACCAAGCACAGGCCCTACACTAACAGCGATATTTCCAAGCGTATAGAAAAAAGTAAAAATCGTTTTACGATTGCTGTCATCACATAAGTCGAGAAGCATTGCCTGCAATGCAACGAAATAGACCGAATGCGCAATTTGATTACACGTGTATCCAACCAGAATTAACAGGGGAAGTTGAAAAATCACACCGATACTCATACACATATAGCCTATGATTTTCCCAAAGATTCCTCCAAGTAAAAATTTTCTATGTCCAAACAAGTCACAATAATAACCTGCCATCAACTTTGATAAAATGGTTAAGCATTGAACGCCCGCCAACAAAATACCTGTTGCAATCGCACCAAACATTTCTACAAAGTACACTGCCAAAAATGGAAAAATCATATAAAACAACATCCCTGTAACGATGCTATCAAAAAGTCGAATTTTAATATTACGATGGATCGAACTCCATTTCATCTTCCTCACTCCTTCTGTAATCAATGTACTAAATCGATAACTTTCCTACATTCCCATTAAGAATGATACGTACTACAACTTTAGTCGTAGTCTGCCTAGCCAATCGAAATTCTTTTCCCTGCGCACTTTTTAATGATAGAATATTCTAAAAAAGGAAATGCACATGAATCGTACAGAAGAATTGATTTTACTTAAAGAAATCGCGGAGATTTTAAATGAAGAAAATGAAATTGAACCGATGTTACAAAACGTACTGCAGCGCCTTTTAAAATTAACAGTTTTTGAAACGGCATGGGTTTTTCTCGTTGATGACACCGGTACATATAAACCAGTAGCACTTACAAACGTTCCCGTATCTCTTCAACAACAGCCAGAGTGCTTAATTTCTTGCGGCGATTGTTGGTGTTTAGAGCGATTTCGTAATCATCGCCTCGAGAAAGCATATAACACAATGGAATGTCGCCGAACCGAACTCGCACGCGAAAATAACATTGCGCAGGAAAATGATTTTACTCATCACGCGACCGTCCCGCTACAAACATCCAAAAAGCGGTTTGGCGTATTAAATGTCGCTGTTTCGTACCGAATAACATTTACAGAAGACGAATTACATCTACTTACAACGATCGGCTATCAAATCAGTTCCGCACTACAACGAATTTACTATACTAAACTAGAACAACAATTACTGGTCATCGATGAACGACAACGATTTGCTCACACACTTCATGATTCAGTTAAACAGTTACTTTTTTCAGCACAACTGCACACAAACTCAATCATGATAACAAATAGTGATCAAGCACTTCAGTCTTCATTACATACGCTGCAAAGTATTTTACAAAACATAGGTATCGAATTACATGCCCTAATCGAAGACAATCGTCCCGACTCTCTTCAAAATGGGTTACAAAATGCAGTAGAAAATTATGCAACATTGCAAGGACTTGACCTTGCATTTAGAGACAACGATCAAATACTTTTTTCAAGTCATATAGAAGAAGAACTCTATCGCATCGTTCAAGAAGCGTTAAATAATGTCGTCAAACATGCACAAACGAAAAAAGTAACCATATCTATTCACGAAGATAACGAACATTATGCACTTGAAATAAAAGATTTTGGAATTGGTTTTCAAAATCCAATCAACCATCAATGCATTGGTTTACAATCTATGAAAAGGAGAGCCGCTTCTTTTCATGGAAAGTTTCATATAACGAGCAATTCAAAAGGGACAACACTAGCCATTACGTGGCCAAAGGAGAAAAAATATGATTAAACTAGCCATTGTGGATGACCACCCCATCGTACGGACGGGTCTCGTTTCCTTTCTCAATGCGACAGGTGCATTTCAAATCACTTGCGCTGTTGAATCGAGCAAACCTTTGTTTGCCTCGCTCGAAGAAATGCAACCTCAACTACTGCTGATGGACGTAAAACTAGCACATGAAAATGGCATTCAAATTACACGGAATGTGAAAAATAGATATCCATCGATCAAAGTGTTCATGCTAACAAGCTCTGAAAACCCGAGTGACGTGAGAGAAGCGATTAGCGCTGGTGCTGATGGCTATCAACTGAAAGAAATTGCACCTACTACAATAATTGAAAATATTCATAGTATACTTGCTGGCGGTACAATCATTCATCCAAGAATGATGACACATTTACTTAAGCCCGCATCCTCGGTGTTTTTACTCACACCAAGAGAAAAAGAGATTGTGAAATATATTGCTAATGGAAAAGCCAATAAAGAAATTGCAGCGTCACTACATATAACGGAAGCGACAGTCAAAACGCATGTAAGTAATATTCTCCAAAAATTACAACTCGATGATCGTACTCAAATTGCGATTTGGGCCCTTCCCCAATTGGATTTACTCTGAATCTACAACTTTAGTCGTAGATTTGTTCATCCGAATCTCTGATTTCTCCTTCTTTTTGTTTTGTTAAAATGACAAAAAAGGAGTGATTATTTTGAAGTGGTTTATTATTAATAGCAGCGCAAGCAAAAATGGGAATTGTCAGCAACTCATTCAATGGATTGAGGAACATCGATTACAAAATGACGCGTTTGAGGCATGGAATTTTGTCGACAACCCAATCCCTTTGTATCATCCAACAAACCAAGACACAGTACCTGAAGTTGTCATAACTTTCTATGCAAAAATTGCGGCATGTGACAAAATCGTCATCGTCTGTCCTGATTATCACGGGGGAATGTCGGGCATTTTAAAAAATGCGTTCGATTGGTGCAGTTCCGACCATTGGACCGACAAAGCTGTCGCCGTTCTTTCTGTCGCTGGTGGTATGAAAGGTGGACTTGGCCCCCTTCAACAAACGCGAGCAACGCTTCGTGCACTCGGCGCTTGGACAACACAAGAACAAGTCGCACTATCTGGTGAGGAAATTGCAACGTTACACAAAAACGAACCACTTCAAGAAAGAATTCTAAAAGTATTACAACAAGTTGTTTTGCTCAATCCTATTAGCGGATGACGATTTTTTTGTGTATTGCATACAAAAATTCCCTCGTTTCTGTAGAGTAACGAGGGAATTTTTTAAATATTAATACTTAACATTAAGTTCATTACACA
>JBOFGC010000553.1:0-2040 GCA_051648945.1 Bacilli bacterium | reverse complement strand
GGACCTGACATCCAACCCGCAAGTGTTCGTCCGTGATTGTAATAACGTACTGAAAGCCTATTAATGTTTTTGGAGTCTTAGTGCATGTTTCTGTTACATAAGCACGACCTAAAACTTGAGACTTGCCACTAACGCGTGCACTGCCATAAACACGGGAGTTGCCACTAACGCGGACATTATCATAAACTTGAGCGCTGTCGTATACGTAACTATCACCAACAACACGAGCGTTATCGTGTATCCAACAGCTTCCACGATGCGACAAATTATAGTCAGTTTCTACATACCCACCAACGTCACCGGCTTTTACATCACCAAAATCACGTAAAGCTTGAATACGACATAATCCACTTTCATCACGGTGTAGTAGTTTATACTTTTGCAACATTTGTGTTTCCTTCTTGGTTAACCATTCTTATGAGCTTCACACATCGGTAAAAGCACAGGAACCAATACATCGCGATAGAATTTCAATGCTTCCTTTCCGTCCATTTCTAGAATTTCTTTGGTCGTAAAGTTCTTCCATTCTTCGAATGTATGACACTGACATCCAACGCGCATATGTTTATCCGTTATAGTAACAGTATAATAAAACCCTAATAGATTAACTGGAGTCTTGGTGCAAACTTGGTTAACAGAAGACCGTCCGAAAATGGTTGTGTTATTTTCGATCATGACATTTCCGCACACAATAGCATTTTCGTAGAGCATAGAGGTGTCCGAAGCACTCGCGTGTTCTGATATACGTGCGCGTCCGGACATAATCGCGTCTCCATGCACAAGAGCATTACCGCGTGCCACCGAATGGTCGCGCATCTTGGCATTATCTGCAACTACAGATTCGCCGCGTGCCATAGCGTTGTCATAAATCCAACAGTTTCCATGATGGGATAAGTTAGATTCATCCTCTACAAACCCACCAATGTCACCAGCTTTAACGTTACCGAAGTCTCGTAAAGCTTGAATACGACATAATCCATTTGATTCACGTTCGAGCAGTTTATACTTTTTCATTTGCATTCCCCTTATAGATAGCTAGTTCATCATCGGTCATCAATTCAAATGGAATCTGAGTAGAGTCCCATTTACGAAAGTGTAATTTCATCATTCTTACATTTTTATCGAATAATTCCATTTGGGCTTCCTTCACGCATCCTTGCTTTTGATATGCACGAATAATACGCACACAGCAATCACAAACGAGAGATATAGAATTAAACAGGTTACGCTGCAACTCATCGGTATCAACCTGTTCGTTAATCCATTTCAGAACTTCGTTCACATCATCACATTCGCCTTCGTCTCGACGGTTGCATTTGATATCAGAGATAACATCGTCTAATGTTTCTAAGTGGATTCTCATTTGATCGACTTTTGCTTCGCACATGATATTCATAATATATTCCTCACTTCAAGATAGGAGTATCTTATGATACTCCATTTATTGTGTCAATTACTTTTTGATCTCAGATTCAACACAACGGTTCAGTTCTGCCATTACGATCGACATCGCATTAGCATTGACTAACTCGGTTTTGTTTTTGAACTTTAGGTTATCGGACTCGAACGCATGACTCTTGGTCAATTTCTTAATATTAGACTCGATGGACCGTGCTACCTGCTCGGAAATATATTCACGCGAGTCAACACCAATAAACACCAAGTCCGTGCCGTATCCTGATTTACGTGAACGATCGTGCATTGTCTTAGAAGTAATACCATACTTCAACGCGGTCTCGTTCGATTTAAAGTCTTTCCACATGACAACATAAAGAATGTTTTTCGGGTCACAACCACGAGGACAACGAGAGTTATCGCTAGTGAAATGATCTTCGCGTACATGAAATGCACCATTAC
This sequence comes from Bacilli bacterium, assembly GCA_051648945.1. Classification (GTDB taxonomy): domain Bacteria; phylum Bacillota; class Bacilli; order JBOFGC01; family JBOFGC01; genus JBOFGC01. The sequence goes on along the minus strand of JBOFGC010000553.1, from coordinate 183 downwards.
AATGAGGACACACAAGGTACATATGAGTTCGGCCAGACCCAGAAGGGTCAACGCTATAGCCTAAGAATTTATAACCAGACAATCGAAGAGAATCGACGACTCGTTTCAAACTTTCTTCGCCGCGTTTCCCTGATTTTAATTTCTTTTCCACATATTTTTCTGTGCCGAGAATTAACAATCCAC
>JBOFGC010000552.1:0-2710 GCA_051648945.1 Bacilli bacterium | reverse complement strand
CGTTTTTGGCAGTGGTTGCACTTCGACTTCAGCGAGAATCGAAATGTAGTATTTTCCACTTGGCGTTCTGCGAACGGTCACACGCTTAATAGAACGTACATTCTTATTTTAACACAAAATGGATGACACATGGTGCTTTTGGCGCATTTTATGATGTGTTATTACAATTCTTTTTGGCTAACGCCAAACACCCATTCATCCCGCCACTTAAAACTGGGCTACGCCTTCACGTTTTTGAAGTGGGGGTGTCTGGGCGATATAGATAAATCTTAACTTGGACAAGTCAATGGATTTGTGATTTTTTTGTATGCACAAATTGTTAAATAAAAAACCGTACCAACTAGGCACGGTTTTTTACCATTATTTCAACACATCAATAATCTCATCAATCTTCTTCGCACCGAACACAACTTGTTCGTTGTCAATAATCATTGCTGGAACACTCATTACTTTGTATTGTGTTTTTAATTCTGGGAACGAAGCAATATCAACCATCTCAGCTTCAATGTTGCCATTTAACGTTGCGATACGTTGCGCACTTGCAACAACGTCTGGGCAATAATGACAGCTTAAGCTTACCATTACTTTTACGTTACGTTTTTTAGTAAGTCCTGTAATTGCTGTACGAACATTCTCGTCAAGCGCTTGACCAGGTCCTGCTAAGTTGTAAATTGCTAAAATGAATGAGTTTAACTCGTGACCACCAGGTACCCCGTGGAATTTAATTCCGCTATACTCGCCACTTTCATTTACAAGCGCAACGACTGGGAATTTATCTGCGTTAATTTGTGTCTCAAGCGCCGTATCAGCTCCTCGAGCAACAACTTTCGCTTCAATTTTCTCACCCAAGTTTGCAATATCTAATACTAAGTCACGCAGTTCAACTGATTTTTGCATGGATGGATCAACAACCGTTACAAGCGTTACTTTTGATTCCATTTTTGCAAAAATACCTTTTAATTGTGTACGTAAGCCGTCATTTAACAGTTTACTTGGTCCACCAACTGCTTCAGTTGCCACATTTTCTTTTTTCGGTTCTTCTTTTGCTTTCGTTTTTGGCTTTTGTTCAATCGTAAGGTTTAAGCGTTCTTTCGTTTCTTCTACGCCATGTTGAAGTGCCGTACCTGCAATTGCACCATCACTTACTGCTGTAATGACTTGACGTAACATTTTTGGACGAAGATCACCAACTGCATATACGCCTTTTACTGACGTTTCCATATTTTGTTCGTTCGTTAAAATATAGCCCCATTTATCCATTTCTACATGGCCACGGAAAAGATCTGTTTGTGGTTGGTAACCGACGAATACAAAAATACCAAACGTTCCTTGTGCTTCATTCGGTGCAAACTCCCATGTTTCTTTCGTAACATTGTTAATGAATTTCGCATGACGAAGCATATCGTCACCCGTCGCCTCAACAACTTCTGTATTAAAATGAACTTCTACTTTTGGATGAGCTTTTACTTTTTCGGCAATTGAAGGTGGGCATGTGAATTCTGGCTCACGTGCAATAACTGTTACTTTCGTTGCGAAACGAGTTAAATACATTGCCTCTTCCGCTGCAGCAAAACCAGCTCCAACAACAAATACTTCTAATCCTTCAAAGAATTCACCATCACAAGTTGAACAATACGCTACACCACGACCTGTGAATTCTGACTCTCCAGGAAAACCAAGTTTACGTGGTACTGCACCTGTCGCTATAACTACACTTACTGCTTTAAGCTCACCATTTTTCGTATGAACAACTTTAATATCACCCGAAAAATCTACGCCAGTTACTTCTGTATTCATAAACTCTACACCGAAATCTTCGGCATGAAGTCGCATTTCATTTACTAAATTCGGTCCAGTTGTTGAGCGAATGCCAGGATAGTTTACGATTTCGCTCGTCGTAGCTGCTTGGCCGCCACCATTTCCTTTTTCAACGATAAGTGTACGCATTTTTCCGCGTCCTGCATACACACCCGCTGATAAAGCTGCTGGTCCGCCACCGATAATAATACAATCAAAAATGTTTTCCATTTCACTACCCCCGTAGTATAATTGACATATATGTTTTTTTATGAGAAGGAAAGAGGCACTTATTTGCGGTAAGTGCCTCTTTTTTTGCTTTTATAAAATAGCAATTCTTAGATTTTACCTACTAAGTCTAAGCTTGGTGCAAGTGTTTCTTCACCTGGTGTCCATTTAGCTGGGCAAACTTTATCGCCATGCGCTTCAACGAATTGAGCAGCTTGTACTTTACGTAATAACTCCTCAGCGTTACGACCAATTCCTAATGCGTTCACTTCATAAGCTTTGATTTCGCCTTCTGGGTTTACGATGAACGTACCACGAAGTGCTAAACCGTCTTCTTCAATTAACACACCGAAATCTTTTGATAACTTTAATGCTGGATCTGCTAACATTGGATATTTAATTTTTGCGATTGTCTCAGAAGCATCTGCCCAACCTTTGTGTACGAAATGCGTGTCAGTTGATACTGAGTAAATTTCACAGTTGATTTCTTGGAACTTGTCATAGTTGTCAGCAACGTCTGCTAATTCTGTTGGACATACGAATGAAAAGTCAGCTGGGTAGAAGAAGAATACGCTCCATTTACCTGTTACATCTGCTAATGTTACTTCTTTGAATTCACCATCATGATACGCTTGTACTTTAAAGTCAGATACTTTTTTACCGATTAAATGCATTGGGAAATCCT
>JBOFGC010000551.1:0-6713 GCA_051648945.1 Bacilli bacterium | reverse complement strand
TTGATGATGATGTTTTTTAACAAATCGCTTGAACGGTCTTTCTGACATTCACAAAGATAACGAACAGCATGAATAAAGTAAATCGGACGGTCGCCATCTGCATAATCAAATTCTTTACGCATTGCATTTAAGTTGTTTACTAAAATCGGTGCATTTGGCTCTCCCATACCGATGTCTTCAACCGTAATCGTAATAAGACGACGCCATAATTTATCTTCCATTTGTGGTGATGTGATGTACATTTCGTATGCAAATGCACATGCTTCTTCAACAAGTCCACGGCGAATACATTTTTGTAAAGATGAGATTACCTCGTCCCCACTTAAACCATTTCTTGTTTTTTGACGTGCCCATGGGTCTTGGATAAATGAATTTGTCATAAAATATTGCTCCTTTAGTTGTGAAATTTCTGCCACTTATGTCTATACTAACGAATGAACCATAAAAGAAGGTGGCAGTTATGAATTTTGAAAGTTTGATGGAAAAATATCAATTAGAATCAATTGAACGAAGTGTTCTTGAATTTCTATACAACAACCGTGATGGATTAAAAAAAATCGGTATTCGCAAAGTAGCCAAAGAAAATTTCACGAGTACAACGACTGTTTATAAACTAGCAAACAAACTCGGGTTCACTGGTTATGCCGACATGGTCCACTCATTACATACGGTATTTGAACAAAAGAAGTCCGAACCTGTAATTGAGCGAATTGACCTTAATACATATGTTGATGCAAATCGTGATAAGTTTAGTGCATTAATCACGCGTTACAAAACGAAACAACTTATGATTGTCGGCTTTGGTCTTAGTTTGCACATTGCCAATTACGTTAATGAAAGTTTTATTCTACGCGGTTATTTAAGTCTTGCGAACGTTCATCTCCAACTCATTAGTGAACAGTATCGTGACGACATATTACTTATTGTTATCAGCGAATCTGGTTCTACACCACGTCTTATTGAAATTATCCAGACCGCACAAAGCAACGGTTTAAAAGTGTTAAGCTTTGTCGGTCGGCCGAACACGCCGATTGGAAATATGAGTAACGTTGGTATTCCTGTTGGAAATTTTGAACCGCTTAGTAAAAACATTAAAGGTCCGAATATGTTTTTCCCAAGTTTTTTGTATGTCTTTGAAGAACTGATTGGCTCATTGGATTAGTGTAATTGTAGTAGAAATTTTTAGTGTTGTGGGGATTTTACAGAGTTTAGAAACATGTTTTTGGAGTAAAAACGGTTGAGGGAATTTTTTGACGGAAGTTTGAACGAGTAGTGTAATTTTATAAGAAATCACAACCAATAAAAAATGGATATTCAAGAGTTCTCCTCTTCTTGAATATCCATCTCTTAATACCGGTCTAGTTTCCATCCCATTGCTAGTGTTGACACTAGCAAGAAACCAATCATAAAAATAAAAACGAATACTTCACTCATCTCACCTAAATAGTACAAACTAAACACGAAAACGCAACCTAATACCGCAAAACAAAACAACAAATACAACAGTTTTACAAATAACTTCATCAAATTGATTTGTTCATTTTTTTGGTTTTGTTGCATAAATTGAACACCTACGATAAAAAACCAAAGCAATCCTACATACAAATTTATAATGGCAACGAATAAAATCGTCACAAAGATAATTACAACAAGTAGTAATGGTCTATTCAACTCGATGTTCAAAATCTTTTTATACGTTTGAAATAAGTTCTCCGCTTCATTTCCCATCACAATCAAAATTAATAACAACACACTTCCAATTATTGTTGCATTAGCAAAACTATTTGAATTAGATTGCCATCCCATCTCACTTAAACCTACAAACATTAAGCTATAACTCCAAAAAAGAAAAATCAATATCATGTTTGCGTACAATTGCGTTGAACGTTTAATTGGAAGTCCTTTCATAAGTATGTCAGATTCGAATGTCACCCTTCCTAACTTTACAGTGCAAACAATTACTACGAGAAGGACTGCAAATTTTGACGTAATCGTTTCAAAAATGGATGTTGACCCAAGAACGGGAAGAAGAAGCAAAATTGCAAGGGTCATTCCTTTACGAAACATCTGCCATTGACAACGAAAAACAAGCCATAATTCATTCACCTAGAACCACTCCTCTCGCTTAAAGGTACGTAACGTTATTACGATTGAACCAATGAGAATACCAAAACTTATGAAAAATACGAACCAACCATTATGCAAAAAAGAATTCTCCACTATCCACCCTGTATTTCTGTATATCATAGAAACAATAATCGTTATAATTATTTTCACTCCGTTTGCCATATACTGCGCAACGTCCTCTGTTGTAAAATAATGAAACGGTTGACCAAAACTAATCAAAATACTTGTAGCTATCAATGTGAACGATAAGTACGGAAGTGAAATCAAATCAAAAGTAAAACAAGAAATCACAAGAACCACACTCACATACAACCATCCGACGAGAGTAACTAGAAGCTGGGACAGAATAAAGTGATTTTGGGTAATGGGGAGCTGTTCGTAAAATATTCGACTCAAACGGTCGAAACGACAGATTCCATTTGACCAGAGTAGGAGTGCAACACATAACAGAGCGAAGCCAATCTCCTCTTGAAAGAGCAAAAATAATGGCGACACTATAAGAAATACAACAATTCCTAAAGCACCTTTTTTAAATTTCATTTTCTCCAATTGCAACAACAACGTAATGTTCGTCATCTACAACTCACCTCTACATCGTCTTTATGAATTGATAAACTACCAAGAAACGAAATTAGAAAGCACAGAATACTAAGAGTAAGTACAATTAGCTTATGTGCGAAAATCCCTGTGTCATAGATATCCCAATTCCAACCTACTTTCCCTATAACGAATAGCAATCCAGATGCTGCAACGATCATGAATCTATGAATCTTATTCGAAGACAACATTACAAATAACAGCACACTCACAACTAGACTTACTCCAAACACGGTAAGTACATACCATTTATGTTCTATTTCATCAGCTGTTAAACCACGAAAAAATGTAATTATAACTACGAAAAAACACCACCAAGATAGCACTAACAAATACTTTGCTACTATCCATTCCCGATTCGTTATTGGTAGAGTCATTTCAAAATCTGCTTTGGTAAATTCTAATTGACTGAAAAAATACATCCATGCAAGAGATACATAAAGTATCCCTAGGAATCCAGGTGGTGTATTAGATGAATACATCACTCCAAGTATCAACCAAGAAAATATCAAGAACTTACTAGTCCCGTCAGTACCTCGCCATATTTTAATAAACTCATATTTCCAAAGAAAAAGCATTCTTTTCATTATTATCTTATCCCTTCTAGTCTAAAAACCACAGAAACAATCTTTTAACAGTCTCTCCCTATCCTGCTTTCTTTACAACAAAATACGAAACAGCTAACAAACTAAAATACATAACACAACTGACCACGTTCAACATTCCTGAATCTTGTATCCAATGTTCTGGTGTAATACCTGATAACGTATCATTAAAAAAATCACTTACATATACACTTCCTAAAATGAGGATAAAACCGACTCTAAAGCTATTTTTTTCTCCGATTAAAATGTTTAAAGTCAACATAATACAAATAGGCGGCGTAAATGCAAGTATAGTGAGCGGGAACATATACGGCCAATATATTGCTGTAATCATATCGTAACTCGCAATCATATTGACGATACTAAATACAATGATATAGTTAGCAACTAGAAGTACTTCTTTTTTTATTGGAAGTAGCTCCGTAAATGTGTCGACCTTTGAACGTTCAGCATGATCTGAGTTAGCGTATATAACAAAAATTATTGTAGAAACCATTATAATCGGTTGGAATGGATATATTCCCCCACCTAACCACGGTGTAATGAGGATAAATTGTAGAGTCCATTTATTACTTCGGAACTTAATCCACTCATTGCGCAACACATAGGGTAGTTGCTTCACACTGTAGTCACTATCCTGTTTTCTTTACTACAAAATATGAAACAGCAAACGAACATAACAACAGACCAACACTAACTCCCAACGTCACTGGAATCTCCAATATCCAATGCACTTCTGTATCACCAAACATCTGGTTGTTTAGAAAAATCTGCTTGTTTAGAAAAGGAATCAAGATTGAACTTACTAAATAGACTAGTAGTCCCGCGACATTGGTACGTTTTACCCCGATGATAGGATTTAGAACACTTACAACACTCACATGCACCGCACTTGCAAGTATTGTCATCGAAAACATATGCGGCGCTAACCATTGTGTGAGATAGTCGTTACTCGAAACGAGGTATGTGACCGCTAGAATATACGTCCACCAAGTAAAAATCACGAGACTATTGGCTGCACTTTTCACTTCCGGTTTTACTGGTAACAATTCATAGAAACTTTCTCCTTTAGAACCTTCAATTTTATTCGTAACGGAATACATCACTACAATGAGTGAAATATATACAATGAACAATTGAAGTTCATAACCAATCCCTACAAACCAAGGAACAACAAGACTAAAAATCAAAGTTCTTTTATTTGCTAGTAACATAATCCACTCATTACGTAACACAAAAGGGAGTTGGCTCATACTGACTCACTCCTCTTCGGACAACGATGTGTTAAATAGACTGCCAGAAAAACCATACAAATTGCGCCCGAAAATAGAGCGCTATCATAACCATGACTGTTCCAATCAAAGACCGAGATATTATCTGTGTAACTTAAAATACCGAGTGCGACAATCATTGACGCGTAGCCGATTTTTGACCACGTTGACTTCTCGCGTTTTGAAAAGAACTTATGACTCGATAACGTCATAAAAAACAAGCATGAAAACAACACCCCTAAACTATCCGCACCAAAATAGAGTCGGTCTTTTAACAAACTAAAGGTGATGATAACAGGATATAGTGCAACAACAGTTATCGATAGACAGTGTGCGGCTACATACGTCAAATAGGAGCACGGCATCATCTCTTGAAAACGTTCTTTCCAACCTAGCACACCCCAAACGAACATCGCCGTTCCGATTGGAAGTAGGACACCCAGTTTATATAAATCTGGATTGACTTCTACAAGAAATGGTGTTCCTAAATATAGTAAAAGCGCAACTGGTACTCTTGCAATTTTCTTCAATTCCCATTTAAATAGATGCCATATCATCACGACCTACTCCTCTCGTTTGGTGTAATAGACAAAAATATCTTCAATCGTTGGATATTCATATGTGAGTTCATCACCAAAAAATGCACGTGCTTCTTCAAAATTATCTGTGAGGGCTGTGAAACCGTATGCATGTTCTCGTACACCAATCCACTTCATTTCACGACCTTCATTCAGCAACTCTTTTTTGCCTTTAACGATACGATGACGTTCTAACAATGTATCTTTTTCTTCAAACAATCGAATATGCCCTTCGTCTAGGAAGCAAATATAGTCCGCGATTTTTTCTAAGTCTGATGTGATATGCGTAGAAAAGAAGATTGTTTTTTCCGGATTTGTCATCTCATCAAATAGAACATCTAAAATTTTCTGACGCATTGATGGATCAAGATTTGCTGTTGGTTCATCAAGAATAATGAGTTCTGTTTCGCGTGCAAGTAAACTAGCGAGTGTAAACAACTTTTGCATACCCGTACTCAACTCTTTAAACACTTTCATTTCGTCAATTTCAAATAGAGTGAGTAATCGTTGATATTTCTCCTCGTTCCACTTCGGAAAGAACGGTGCAATCATGTTTCGCAGGTCTTTAAGCGTACAAAATTGGAAGTAACCGCTGTTTTCCCCCATAAAGCAAAAGCGTGTTTTCATTTCAGGTTTATAAGGCGGACTTGCCGTTTCATGAAGCGTGATTGTACCTTTTTCAACAGGTAACAGTCCGACGATACTTTCAAGTGTTGTCGTCTTACCCGCTCCATTTTTTCCGATAAATCCTGTCACGTAACCTTTAGGGATATCTAAACTTTCAATTGTTAACCTATACTTGTCATAGCTTTTTTCAAAATTGCGAATTGATATTGCGTTCATCCTTCTACCTCCCACATTTCCTCAAAAAGTTGTAATGTTTCTTTCTTTGTCATGTTGAGCGATTTCGCTCTTGTGATTGCTTCTAACATCTGTTCTTCAATCGCTAGTCGCACCACTTCTTCTAGACGGTCTTTCGTTTGCTCTGCAATGAATGAGCCTTTACCGGCGACAGTTGCGATAATCCCTTGTTTTTCAAGTTCTTCGTACGCTCTTTTTGTTGTGATAATACTCACTTGCAGCTCCTTAGCGAGCACGCGCATGGACGGAAGTGGTTCTCCTGGTGATACTTTGCCCGCAAGCACTTGTTCCCGTATGGCAGATACAATCTGTTCATAAAGCGGCAACGATGAGCCTTGCGTTAAGATGATGTCCATCAGTTCACCCTTTCTGTGTATACTGTATATATATAATATATACAGTATACACAGATTTTGCAATATTTTTCAGAAAACATTTTCATTTTAAACGAAACAGGTAGTTATAGTAGTGGATATAAAACAAAAACAACCACTTAATCAAAGTGATTGTTTTTGAAATCTACTTTTAATATGTATCTTTTCGGAGGACCATAACTTTGTTCTCCTTGAAAAAAAGCAACTTTTTTATTTGGACAATAAATGATAGATGTCATTCGAGAGCTACCTACAACATGGTCAATTACTTCTTTTAATGGCATTTGATTTCCATCTAAC
>JBOFGC010000550.1:0-2012 GCA_051648945.1 Bacilli bacterium | reverse complement strand
ATCATATTGTACTGTCATAATGCTCATGTTGTTTGTAATTGCGTAGTAGTTGTCAAGATAGCGATAAAGTGCGAGTGGAGAAAAATCTACGGCTGTCGCTTCGACTTTTTGATCAGCTAGCTTCTCAATGAGTTCGATAACAGGTGTTTGATTCGTCGCAATCATTATTGCTTTTTTCGTCTCATTAAAACTACTACTTAACACGGCATCAATTTTCGGATTATCGAACGGTAAATGAATGGTTGAGTCAATTTCTAAATTTAAGTACGATACCAGTTCATTCTCTCCAATTGTTGCCGGAATATCGACCACACGAGCAATTGTTGTTGCGTCCGGTGCTGTAAGACGAACAGTTCCATTTTTTAAGTTCCACTTGCTAACAACTTCATCCAAGTGAAAATCGAACTCGATATCATCCTTAATCTCTCCGTTTACAACAATGTTCGGAGGTAACGGATGAATATCACGCTTTACAACTGTCGGTTCAGGATAAAGTGTCATTTCCACAAAGTGAATGGCATGATCTTTGACCACGACTGCACGTTGGTCGTCATTTTTTCTAAACATTCTTAGCAATTTCATAATGTCGACCCTTTCCTTGTTACGTAATTATAGTAAACTGAAATACCATTGCATAAGCCCCTCGCCCCAATGGACAGCGACAAAAGTAGCCGCTGCTATGGATGGAACAAATGGTAGTTGCATTTTTTCTGTTTGTGTCTCGCTGTTTCTTTGTACTCTATTTAAAACTACACCATGCACTATACCAAATAAACATGCAATAAATAGACTAAGAAGTGTTAATTTCCAACCGATAACGAAACCGATAACGCCATACAACTCAACATCACCGTATCCCATTGCCGTTTGTTTATAGTAAGCTTTCGCAGACAGCGATATGACAAGCAATGTGCCATAGCCAACTAGAAAACCTAGAAGTTGTTCTTTCCAATCAAAGGTTCCGAACACCAGCATCTCTACCAATAGTACAACACCGAAAAACAGCAACACTACTTCAGATACAAGCATAAAATGCAGGTCGGATATACTTACAATAATTAACATACTATAGAACGTGATGAAAATGACAGTTTCTCCACTCCACCCCCACGTCCAATAGGCGAAAGAAAAGACCAAGCCCGTAATGAGCTCAAAAAACGGATACATTACATGTACAGGACTTTTACAACTTCTACATTTTCCACTTAATACAATCCAAGAAAGCACAGGAATTAAATCAAGCGCACTTAGCGTTCGCTCACACTTTGGACAGTGCGACCGCGGCTTATTGATACTCATTCCTTGGGGTACTCTCCACCCTACTACGTTATAAAAAGAACCAAATATAAGTCCATAAACAAACATTAATCCTAACATCATGGCGTTAATTCTAAATCATCCTTTTTTATTGTACTAGCCTCTATGAGACCGTTCGTACCCTTTGTTTGATACGCTTCTTCTCCTGAAGCTTTTGTTGTTACGTATTTTACGTAGTATTTTAGTTGTTTTGAACCGCTTACAGTTTTTACGACGATCATTGTTACATTGTCGGTATCACTTGTTGGTGCTGTTGCTAACGAACGAACTAATAACGATTGGTTCTTCAAAAATGGATCACGATATGGTTTTAAAAAGCCATCTTCTTCTAATTGGTCCAGTGTGATGTATGTTGGCGTACCTTGAGTAGGTACTTCATAATCTTGTGTAGACATACCATTGTTCACTGCATCAACCATCGATTTCATTGTACCAATAATTGCATCTTTTTTGGAATTTTCAATCAAACTTCCAACAACCGGAAGTGCAATTGCAACTAAAATCCCTAGAATTACGATTGTTACTAGGAGTTCTACGAGGGTTAGGCCTTTTTTCATTGTGTCTCCTTTTTTAGGGACAAGAGCCTAGAGGCTAGGCTCTTGCAGAAATCATTGTTTATGGAATTGCTACTAAGTCTTTTCTTTCAACTTTCAAATGATCTTTAGCTGTTACTGAATAGCTAGTTGAACCACCAT
>JBOFGC010000549.1:0-3120 GCA_051648945.1 Bacilli bacterium | reverse complement strand
TATCCATGCTTAAACAAACGTCATCTTTAAATAACGTGTTAATACCGGTTCTATATGTCCGTAAAATGCCGGCGGCATTTGTCCGACAGTTGCCAAACAAAATGTCCACCGGTAATATTAAGTCAATTCACCTTTAATCACTTTCTGTACTATATGATCGTCAATAATGTGTTTTTCGTTCACACAGGCATAGATTAACGCTTGAGTACAAGCTTTGTTAATCATCCTTGGAATCCCGCCAGCATATCCATGAACCTCATCTATTGCAGATTCTGAGAAGATATGGTTTTGGACGCCAGCATATCTTAAGTGATTTAAAATGTAATCCTCTGTTTGCGCGCGATCGAGATGATTTAACTTCCCAGTTAAATCAATACGTTGCCTAATGGCCATAAAGGACTGAAGTGTTAATTTATCCCTTAGTTCCGTTTGACCCACGAGCACCAATGCCATCGGACTTTGTGCGTCCATTTTGAAGTTTAGTAAGAAGCGTACTTCCTCTAACATCTCTTTATCAAGTAAATGTGCCTCATCGATGACTACAACAGGCATCAAACCATGCATAGTTCGAAGTGATTCGATTTCTTTGTGCAATTGTCTTTTCGAATCACCGCGATAGAATTTTGCTTCACAGCCCAACTGCTCCAGTAATCCCTTATAAAAGTGCCTCGGAGTTAATTTAGAATCTGACAGGTAAAGCAGTTTGAACGATTTCTGGTCTAATTGTTCTGAAAAGCAGCGTATCGTTGTTGTCTTTCCTGTACCACATTCGCCTGTAATGACAATAAATAATTGTCGCTCAGCAGCAAAATTCAACCGCCCTAACACATCGGTCATTTGTTTTGACTTCATGAGCTCTTTTGTGGGAATATCTCTAGAGAACGGTGTTTGTTCCATTTTGAAAAATGCTTCAAACATTAGCTTTTACCTCCTGAAGCATATTTTTCGTAAGAAATCGCGTGTTCTCCGGTTATCTCCATATTCGCGAAACTATCTAATAATCGAGAGGTTTTTACAGGCTGTGATTGCATTGTTTCCGGTAATTTAGGTCGACTAGCCGCATGCGTTCCGATGTTTAGTGGAACTACCTTAAATGCTAGGAAATTTTCGGGTTCAACGATTAATTCAGAGATATCTAAGGCATCATAGAGTACAGTAACTTGTTGACCAATCCAATTTACGCCAACTTCATATTTTTGATTTTGAAAAGAGATACAACCAGACTTGTCTACTTTTCTAATCACCGTATGTTTGAATGCCGTGTTCAGTTCCTCGATATCAATCAATCGTAAAGGTGTTTTGTCATTATTATATGCAATCAACGGACTCTTCCCGTCACTCAGACCAGCATGTGGGCGATTATGGTATGTCAATTCCAACCATCGATCAAAATGCGTGTTTAATTCTTGCAAAGTCTGGATATTATGTATATTAACCTCTGCAATAAAACTATCTAAAGTTCGATTAAAACGCTCAATTTTCCCCTTAGATTCTGGAGAATATGCTTTTGTAAACAAGAGTCTTATGCCAAGCTGTGAGCACATTCTCATTGACCATTTATTTTTAAACTGCAGACCATTATCAAAATATAGCGCCTTAGGCACGCCGTAGGTGTGTATAGCACTTCGTAGTGAATCTTCAACAATGCGTTGGTCCAATGTATCATAGAATGCGCCATGAACGATAAAGCGTGTGGCGTCGTCGATGATTGCAACAAAGTATACTTGTTTGTTTTTCCCATTTTGCCCTATAGGCAAGTAGGGTCCATACTTTATATCTGATTGCCAGAGATCGTTACGATGTCTTTGTTGGAATCGTCGTGCAGCTACCCCAGACTCCCCGTACATTCTCATTAACCTCGAACTAAAGCCTTGTTTACTCAAGTGTTCTTGTAGGGTACTTCGTTTCAATTCACCTTTTACAACCACGCCTTCGTTTTCAAGTATGGTTATAATGGTTTGAATACTGCGACCTGGAACTTCTCTACGTAACTGAATCGCCATTTGGACAACCTTATCATCGATACTTCGTGGTCTAGCATGTGAAGGGTGCTTCGGTATCAATCCCTCTAATCCATTCTTTTGGAATGCACTGATATACCGTCTAAGTGTTCGATCAGAAATCCCAGTTTTCTCAACAATTTCCTTACGAAACTTAACTTCGCTTGCATGGTCTAATCCATCTTGCACTGCAAGTGCTATCATTTGATATCTTTCAGCCGCTATATTGAGTTTGTTGTCTTTCATAGTAATCCTCCTTCAAATTCTCTTACAACTTGAATTGTAATCGAACACTTAAAGGGCGGACAGGCGGAACGGGTATGTATTCCAAAAGTTGCGAAAATTAACTTTATGGACAACATAGCTTAGCAGCGCGGAGGGTGAGCCTTTTCCACCTTCAAGGAGCCTTTCTGCACCTTTTTCTCTAACCCATGCTGTATCTATTTTTTGGTCATCAAGCACGCGTAGTAGTGTCTGAAAAATTGCGTGTGCAAAAACGAGCCACCAACCCAGCCAACGACGGATCGTAGATTCATCACACGCTGAGGTAGTAGTCCCTTTTACGAGCACTTCTTCGATTGTACTCGCTACGTGCCGCTTATAGGGTACTAAGAAATCCGGAAGTTCATGATGAATTCGCTCACAGTACGCACAACGTAAGCGACGAATTCTATAAACTTCTCTAGTACCGTATGCCTGATAGGCGACGCGTTGTCTAGTACCAATCACTTTTAGTCGTTGCTCACAAGCTGGACAAAGAGGAAGGTGGATTCCCTTAATGACTATAATTTGATTCTCAAGTGTCTTCGTTGTATAATTATTTATGATTATCATATGATTCAAAACACTCCCTGTGCTTATGCGTTGAACATAAGTGCGCTATAGGGAGTGTTTTGTTTGTTCGCCCCTTTTTTATTTGAATACCGTCCTATGGACAGTATATCTAGCAGTCTTTGGACAGGCAACCAAAGCAGCTTTTGAGCATTTCTAGCTAGCAAAAACATTGAGATCATGATGAACCACTTAAGAGATGTGTCAAGCTACTTAAAGTTTGATCTTGCACTTGATACAATTCCGGATTATAAAGTTCAAACGATTGAGTTAGAGGTGGACAAGGGAT